>NZ_JBHFNQ010000142.1:0-37144 GCF_041929345.1 Floridaenema aerugineum BLCC-F46 | reverse complement strand
GTAAATGTGGGTTCATATTGGATAGGGATTGGAATGCGGCACTGATGATTCTAAAAGCAGCCTTGAGTACGGTAGGGCATACCGGAACTTGGATCAAAGATCCGAACGCTTCAGGAGATTTGGCCTCTACTTTGATTGGAGTAATCTTGTCAAGGCAAGCTGAGTCTATGAATGAAGAATCCTCGTGCCTTTAGGTCGAGGAGTGTCAAGAAATCTGGTAAATCCATACATAAATTGTGGTTCTTGCACTAGTTCCACAATCCGCCTGCCTTATCAATTCGCTTTTCTTATAGCGAAACTCCTCTAAAGAGGACTAAATACTTAGTTAGAATTTTTATTCTTTCAGTCCATTTTAATGGACTTGAGCTATTAGCCCGGAAATTGATTTCCGGGCGGGCTCTCAACCGCAGGTGCAAGCCCCTACTCCCCAATCCCCAGTCCCCAGTCCCTCAAAGCCCATTGCCAATTAAAATGAAAGGTGCCCAGTAATAGGGATGATTTAAGCGACGAGTTTCGCTTTCTTCTCTGCGTTGGGCAGTGGTAATTCCTCGTGCTTCACCGAAAGCGCTATGATTTCCGGTAATTAAGGCAATTTGTGCTTGGCGTAAGGCTTCGGCTTTGGAGAGGTTGCCTTTTTGCAAGATGGCGTAAAATCCATTAATTAAAACTTGCGTACCACCGTCGGAAACGGGCCAAAGTGACGCTATTGCTGCTCTTGCGCCTGTGCGTTGCATTTGGAAGCCAAAACCGAGGATTTCTTCTCCATTTCCCAATTTTCCGCCTACACCAGTTTCGCACGCACTGAGCACGATTAAGTCTACTTTGGGTAATGACCACGATTCTACATCGCGGAGAGTAGCGCGATCGCCATTGCCAAACATAATAAACGAATCTTCCGGTTTTCCCACTACAAAAGCGGCATGAGTCGCCAAATGTACCACCGAAAAATCATTCATCATTAAAACTGAATCTCGGTTAAATTGTCCATTCAACAATTTGGTAGTTCCGGGAATAGTTGCTGCGAGGTTTTCTACTTCTTTACCCGCAAAAGGTAAACCTGAAAATTGAAATTCTTGCTCGCCAACTTTAAAAGTATAGCTTCCTTGGGTAAAAGCACCTGCAAAAACTTGCATTTTCTCTTGGGGTTTAGTGTTGAAATCTGTCAAACTAGCCGCCGTAATATAATTAATTCCGAAGCGTTGCACTAACCATTGTTTTCCATCATGCAAAGCTGCTAAGGGAATATAACGCAATTGTCCATCTGGGGCATAAATAATAGTTTGCGTTTTCGCCTCGGCTAAGTCATTTTCAATGGGTTTAATTAACCAATTATACAACTTATTAGCTAAGGGAGTTATGTTTGTGTTAGGTTGTTTTAAACTTTGGTGGAACTCGGCAATTGCTCTGTTTAATTCTTCCCGTTTCACATTTACAGTGCGGCGAATTGGTGGCGAGTAAGGGGTAACTAAAATTAGTTCTAGGCGATCGTCTAAAATGAAAGGATAAAGAATTACTGCGCTTGTTTGTAGTCGTTGCAAATTGTCTCTTAAACTGTTGAAATCTTTCAGGTTGAGATTTTCGCCGCCTGTGACTTGGCGCAGTTCTCCTACCAATGCTTTCACCGTTGAACTTTTCAGAAATTCGCTAAATTCTTTAGTAATTTCTTGTTCAACTTTTCGCAATTCTATAATTCGCTGTTGTTGAGCAGGGGTTCTTTTATCAACCGGAATTTTTTGTAGTTCAGTAAGTTCTTTACCTAGTTTAATTCCTTTGTTGACGATCGCTTCATACCCCTGTTTAACTTCTTGTTCTTGCGGTGTATTGGAAACGCCTCTGGCAGTTTGTTCGTTTCCGCGCACGTTGCGGAGATAGTTATCTAATTCTTGCAATTTTAGTAAATCTAAAACTTTGTGCGCTTCCAAAATTCGGTCTTTTTGTAAGAGGAGATCGGCTAATTTCCGATAATCTTTAGCAACAGTTTCGATGTAAGATTGTTGATGTTCTTTGGGAAGTTCCTTAATATTTTTCCGAATCGTTTCTCTGGCATTAACTGATTCTTTGAAAAAGACGATCGCTAATTCTGGCTGATTCTGTTTTTCTAGTAAATATGCGATCGTACTAAGCGTGTGTCCTTCACCTTCTTTATTACCAATTTCTTGAGCAATTACTAAACTTCTCTGTAAGTAATTTCCGGCTAATTCGTATTGTCCTTGCTCAAAGTAAAGTTTTCCGATCGCATGAAGAACTAATCCTTCTGCCCGCCTCCTATTAAATTGCTGATAAATAGCTAAAGCTGGCTGCAAAAAGTCTAATGCTAATTGGTATTTTCCTTGCTTCAAGTAAACAATTCCAATACTATTATATGTTGTTGCTTCCAGAAGTTTTTGGGTATCTTGGTTTTTAACTTTTTTCAGTACTGTTAATGCTTGTTGATGGAAATTCAATGCTAATTCGTACTTTTCTAATCTGTAGTGAATATTGCCGATCGCATTTAGCGCATTCACCTCACCAGCAATATCTCCAACCATACTACCATCTAAGTTAAGTAATGTGGGGAATCGGGCAGTTTTTAAAGCATCTTCATAAGCTTTTAAAGCTAATTCATATTGTCCTAGTACCTCATAAATCCGCCCAATGTTAGACTCAATTCCTTCCCAATGCCCTAAAATCTCCTGACGAATTGGTAAAGCTTTCTGATAGTAATCTAAAGCTAATTTATATTCTCCTAAACTGCTGTAAACTCTTGCCATCCAGAGGAAAGTTCTTAACTCCGTTTCCCGATGACCAAGTTTTTGGGCAATCTCTAAAACTTGCTCCAATCTTTTTAAAGATTCTCGATATTGACCTCGATTTGCCAACTGAATACCTTGCTTATAGTAAATTCCACTCATTAAGTTAAGGCTGGTTTTTTCTCCAGATCGATCGCCCAATTCCCGATAAAGTTCTAAAGCTTGCTGATAGTAATTTAACGCTTGTTCATCTTCTTCCCTCTTATCATAAACTTCCCCAATTTCAAAGAGACTTTTCGCCACTCCCGGTTTATCTTCTAACTTTTGATAAATCGATAAAGCTGCCTCAAAAGTTTTTAATGCTCTTTCATACTTTTGGTTTACATATTGCGTTATACCTTCTCCTAAAAGTCGATCGGCTTGTAATTTCTCTCGCGTTTGGGCAAAGAAAATTACTCCTCCTTCCGGCTTAAAAGTAGTAACTTTACCCGAATCAAAACCAATTTTCACCTCGTCAAAATTGACAGAGCCACTCAAAGGGAGTTTACTAATAAGAGTCACTTTTTCAGTAGAACTTTCCACCTCTTGACTAATGGCTAAAGCTTGCTGATATTGCTCTAAAGCCGCTTGATTTTGTGCTAAATTTTCGTAAACTAATCCCATCTGAGTCAGAATTACTCTTTCCCAAGGGCGATTGTTTTGTTGACGAACAATTGCCAAAGCTTTCTGATAAGATTCTAAAGCGAGTTGATATCGTGATTTGAGGTATTGTCCTTGTCTAAAGTAACTATTTCCCGCTGCAAAGAGAGCGACTGCTTCACCTTCTAACCTATTGATTTGCACGATCGCCTTTTTTGCTTCATCTCTGCCAACTTCCGTAATTAAAATTGCCTTTTCAGCAGTGATATCTTCCTCAGTGCGATCGCTAATTTCCTTTTGCAATGCCAAAGCTTGCTGGCGATATTCCTGCGCCTTTTGAGTTTGACCTAACTTTTCATAAAGTGCGCCAATACTGTTAAGAAGTGCTTCTCGATCGGGCTTTTCGTAAGGTATCCTTGTTTGACGAAAATATTCTTCTTTTCCCCACTGACGGATTAAATGTTCTTGAGTTAAATAGTTTCCTTTGTTTTTGGGATTTTGTGCGATCGCTAAAGCTTTCTGATAAACTTCTAAAGCAGCTTGATACTGACCTAAATTTTCGTAACTTTTCCCGATCTGAATCAGCAAAATTGGTATTTGAATACGAAGATTATTACTGCTGTTTTCCTGTTGGGAAATTGCCAAAGCTTTCTGATAAGATTCCAAAGCAGCTTTATGTTCTCCCAAAGCTGTATAAACTGCTCCCATACTTCTAAAAATTCTCTGTTCCTGCTGATAGTAAGTTCCCCCATCTGTTACTCTCCGCCAACGAGCTTCTTCGCTTTCATTGCTTGCCATTTCTGAGCGAATAATTTTACTAGCTTCCTGATAGGAATTTAATGCAGCTTGGTATTGTCCTAGAGTTTTATAAATATCCCCCATATTAGTGAGAGTATCTTCTTCTTTATTGTTTGAAGAGCCTTGCCAGCCTTGTTCCTTTCTAGCTATTCCTACTACTAATTCTAGTCGTCTTCCTCGTTTCTCCATAGCAGCAATTTCTTCAGGAGTCTTCAGAGGTTCAAAAATAGTAATTGCAGTAGTAATTGGCTCTCCTTCTCCTATTTTAATCAACCCATTAGCAATTCCATCTTCTAATTTTATCCCTTCTCGATCGATATTAATATTAGTGCCGTAAGCTACGCGAATAGTGTGAGGAATTGGCTCTTTGGCAGCAATTTCCTCTACCTCTCTTCTAATTTTCAAGCTTTGTTTGTAACTGTCTAAAGCTGCTGAACTTTGTCCCAAAGTTTCGTAAATAGTCCCCATTTGATTGAGGATTACCCATTCCCAAGGTCGATTATTTTGTTGGCGCACAATTGCCAAAGCTTGTTGATAAGATTCTAAAGCAGTTTGGTATCGTCGTTTGAATGCGTGAGCTTCGCCATTTCTGTAGTGAATTAGGGCTTCTCCTTCCAGAAATGTTATTAAAGTTGGTCTTTTTTTTGGTGTATTGTAGGTAATCAGAATTGCCTTTTTTATAATATCTGTAGGCCATGCAACATGAATATTCATCCCTTGTCTAATTGCTAAAGCTTGCTCCTGATGCTCTTGTGCAATTTGCGGATAACCCAAGCTACGGTAAGTATAGCCCATATTATTGAGCACTTTTTCTTCCAAAATCCGATCGCCCAATTCTCGCGCAATTGGTAAAGCTTGTTTATAATATTCCAAAGCAATTTCCGGCTTTTCTTGCCCTTTATTTTTGTAAGTAAATGCGATCGTATAAAGAATTTCTGCTTCCAAAGGTCGATCGCCAATCTCCCGCACAATCTCTAAAGCTTGCTCATAAAAATCAATCGAAATTGGTCTAGAATCTCTTTGGCGATCGAATCCCCAATCATAATCTTTACCAATATTAAATAAAACTGTTGCTTCTCCAGTTTTATCCTTAATTTCACGCATAATTGTTAAAGCTTGCTCGTAAAATTTTAGAGCTTCTTCTTCCTTATCTAATGCGCCGTTAGTCATAGCAATTCCGTTAAGACTCCAAGCTTCACCTGTGCTATCGCCAATTTCACGCATAATAACTAAAGCTTGTTCGTAATATTTAAGAACTTCTGGATAAGGCTTTATTTCTTCCGGTTTCTTAATCTGTTGGTAGTAACGTTTAAATTGGATGTAATCTAAGTAAGTATCACCAATTTTTATTAGGGTTGTTGCTTCGTTTTGGCGATTCCCTATTTGCCGATAAATATTTAATGCTTGCTCAAAAGACTGTAAAGCAGCTGGAAATTTACCCTTTTGATATTGCTGATTTCCTTGCTGCAAGAGTCGATCGGCTTCTGCTTTTTGGTTGCCAGATGTTTGCGCCAAGACAGCAGAGTTTAAGATCAAATTTCCCTGATTGCTAGAAAATTGCTCAACAATTACAACAGCAGCCAAGAAACAAAACCCTAGAATTAACTTATTTGGCGATTGCATGGGGATTTCCTCAATAGTTGGGCAAATTATTATTGCTAATTACAATATTTCTGGACTGCCAACACCTATGCACTAACTGAGGGAAGCTATCTTTAACACACATTTTAGCCCAAATTGTACAGATGAATTCTAAATAAAATTATGATAAGCTCCTGTCCTATCCAAATGGTTGGGAGAAAAGCGGTGAGAGGATTAAATCGTCTGTGGATTGGAATTATAGTCGCACTATTTGGATTAATTACTTATTGCACGAACACTGTACAAAATCCCATCACTGGAGAAAATCAGCGCATCCAACTTTCACCACAACAAGAAGTTGCGTTAGGTTTACAAGCGCGACAACAAATGGCAGCTAGACATGGCGGTTTATATCCTAACAGCTTGCTACAACAATATGTCAAACAAGTAGGAGAAAGAATAGTCCAGCAATCAGATGCCTCTAAATCTGGCTATCCTTTTCAATTTTATTTATTACGAGATCCCCGCACAATTAACGCTTTTGCTTTACCTGGAGGACAAGTTTTTATCACTGCGGCTTTGTTAAGTCGCCTTTCTTCAGAAGCGCAACTTGCTGGCACTTTAGGACATGAAATTGGTCATGTTGTCGCCCGTCATGGTGCGGAACATTTGGCAAAACAACAGTTAGGTGCAACCTTAGTTACTGCGGTGGGAGTAGCAGCAAGTGACAGCGAACAACGGGCTAGACAAGCGCAAGTTTTAGCTCAGGCTGTGAATCAATTAGTAAGTTTAAGATATGGTCGAGATGATGAGTTAGAAAGCGATCGCTTAGGTCTTCGTTTCATGACTCAAGCAGGTTACAATCCCCAAGGAATTGTCGAATTAATGCAAATATTAGGAAAAGCTCGTCAAGGTGGTCAATCCCCTGAATTTTTCAGCACTCACCCTAACCCAGAAAACCGAGTCCAACGCTTAAAAGAACTGATTTATCAACAATATCCTAATGGCATTCCCCCACAATTAGAATCAGGAAAAGAAGACTTTGCTAAATACGTAAAACCTCGTTTGACAGGAGGGTAAAGGCTGATATCTGTGATGAAAAATCTAATCGATTAACCAAATCTTGTAGAGACGTTATATATAACGTCTCTACAAGATTTTTTGGAGATGTCTAATAGTTTTAAGCAGCAGTTTGTTCAGACTATTCTGATTCCCCTGAATTTGATTCAGGAGTTCTTAGACGGCGATAGGGAACACTTTGTACATCACGGGATTCACGTTGAGAACGATCGGATTCTCTACTAGGTCGAGGAAGACTGTATTGAGGAGCAGTATTTACAGAAGGGGATTCACGTTGAGGAACAGGTTTTCTACTTGGTTTACGAGAACTGTATTGAACAATAGTGTTTGCACCAGGGGATTTACGTTCAGGGCGAATAGGTCTACTACGCCGAGGAACAGATTGTACGTTGAATCCAGATTGAGAAACAGATTTGGCTTTAGGTTGTTGTCTGCGTGCAGTATAAGTTGTTGGTTGAGTAGCAATTTTTGCTTCAGGTTTGGGTTGAGCAACTGTTTCTACTTCAGGCTTTTGGAGTTCAGCGAGCAAGTCTTGTGCGTTTTTGTAACAGCTAGAGTTTCCTTGCTCTAAACAAAGTTTAGCTGTTTTCTGAAAGTCTTCGATCGCTGCTGGTTTATTGTTTAACTCTTGGTAAGATAAAGCTCGATTGTAGTAAGCAAAAGAATTCTCTGGTTTAATTTTAATCACTTGGTTGGCATCTTCAATTGCTTCTTGATATTTCCCTTGTTTCCGGTGAAGATTACTCCGATTAATGTAGGCTCTGGTATCATTGGGATCTAGTTTAATGACTAAGCTATAGTCCTCATTAGCTCCGTACAAATCGTTAAGTTTTTCGCGAACTAAACCTCGGACAATATAAGCCAAAGTATCTTGAGAATTAAGGCGAATGGCTTGAGTAGCATCTTCCATCGATTTCTGATGTTCGCCCATAGCATAGTAAGTACTAGCTCGATTAACGTAAGCTTCTCCATAAACGGGATTAATTTTAATTGCTTGCGTACAATCTTCGATCGCAGCTTGATAATTTTTTAAATTAGCTTCTACGCCACAACGTCGTTTGTAAGCTTCCGCATAATTAGGATTGAGTTGAATGGCTTGAGTAGCATCTTCTAGAGAACCTTTATAATCTGCTAGGTGAAAGCGAGCATCGGCTCTTTCATAGTAAGCTTGAGCGTATTTGGGATTTAGTTGAATAGCTTGATTGAAATTTTCGATCGCTCCTTGTTTATCTCGATTTTTGGCTTTTTCCACACCTTGATTGTAAAACTCTTTCGCCTTACTTTGTGGGATGTAAATCGATAAAACTCCCACACCTACTAACCCACCAATCACAATTAAAGCCGATGTTAATGCTAAAGTAAACCAAGGTTTTTTTTGCGGTTGATGTTGCTGAGTTTTCTGCTGATTGTTCTGGGGAGAAACAGCAATTGGTGGTTGTGCAGCTGTTGATGGAATAGGCAAATTAACAGAACTTTTACTAATTGCTTCTAAATCGGCAAGTACTTCTTTTGCTGATTGGTATCGCTCAAGATAGCTTGATTTCACCATTTTATCGATGATATCTGCCAGCGGCTTACTAACTTGTCCCCGATTGCGCCAAACTACTTCCATCGGGTTAGAATTGTGCGGAGTTTGTAGTTTCGATAACTCATTGGCAGCTAACCCTAAAAGTGCTTGAATAGCAGTCATTCCTAAAGCATAAATGTCACTGTTATATTGAGGTTGACCTTGAAATTGTTCGATCGGCATATAGCCTGGAGTACCGATAACAACTGTTTGGTTTAATTGTCCATGAGCTATTTGAGTACCAATTTCTTTAACCGCCCCAAAGTCAATTAGAACTATCTTATTATCTGATTGGCGACGCATTAAATTAGCAGGTTTAATATCCCGATGGATAACCCCTTGCTGATGCACAAAAACTAAAATTTCTAATACTTCTTTTAAAAGATTGATAACTTGTTCTTCTGTCCAAGGTTGACCAGGCAAAATCTCTTGGGTTAAAGGATGACCAGAAATAAATTGTTGAACTAAGTAAAACTGTTGATTCTCTTCTAAATCAGCCAACAATGTAGGAATTTGGTCATGTTGACCTAGCTTTTCTAGAACTTCTGCTTCTTTTTTAAATAAACGACTGGCAATTGTCAAACATTGGGGGTCGTTACTGAAGTAACGCAGTTGCTTGACTACGCACTGGGGATGACCAGGGCGCTTGATATCTTGGGCTAAAAAGGTTTGACCAAAAGAACCTCCACCTAAAATTTGAACAATTTGGTATCGTCCATCTAGAAGTTGACTGTTCATATAGATTTCACTTTTAAGTAAAGTAATAGTGCGAGGTTCAGTTTAAAGATTGCTATTTAATTCTGTGAAATTAAATGCCTCAAATAGTTATTCTGAGTCTCTCTAAGCCGATCCGGTAAAAAGATGAATTTGCTTAGTAGACATCTCCTTTCAAAGATTGTAGAGACGTTGTATACAACGTCTCTACAAGGGTTCCAAGTCCCAGGCGGATTTTAGATTGGTGCAAGATCTGAGATTAAGCGATCGTCACATCTTCTGACAAATAAACATCTTGAATCGCATTAAACAATTTCACACCTTCCTCAAAAGGACGTTGAAATGTTTTCCGACCAGAAATTAAACCACTACCACCAGCACGTTTGTTAATTACCGCAGTGCGAACAGCTTCGGCAAAATCATTTTTCCCAGAAGCGCCACCAGAATTAATTAAACCTGCTCTGCCAGAATAACAATTCAGCACTTGATAGCGAGTTAGATCGATCGGATGATCGGTAGTTAAATCCGTGTAAACTCGTTTATCAGTTTTCCCGTAAGTCTTCGCCATTGCTTGCGAAACTGCTTGATAACCGTTATTACATTCAGGTAATTTCTGTTTAATAATATCGGCTTCAATGGTTACACCTAAATGGTTTGCTTGTCCAGTTAAATCTGCGGCAACATGATAATCTTTATCTTGTTTAAAAGCATTACTTCGCAAATAACACCAGAGAATTGTCGCCATTCCTAATTCATGAGCACGCGCAAAAGCTTTACTTACTTCTTGAATTTGTCGCGTTGATTGTTCGGAACCAAAATAAATTGTTGCACCAACTGCTACCGCCCCTAAATTCCAAGCTTGTTCCACAGAAGCAAACATTATTTGGTCAAATTGATTGGGAAAAGTCAGTAATTCGTTGTGATTTATTTTCACAATGAAGGGGATTTTATGGGCATATTTACGGGACATCATTCCCAAAACACCGAGAGTAGTAGCAACTGCATTACATCCGCCTTCAATTGCTAATTTGATGATGTTTTCTGGATCGAAATAAATTGGATTTGGGGCGAAAGAAGCACCAGCAGAGTGTTCAATTCCTTGGTCTACAGGCAAGATCGAAATATAACCAGTGTTGGCAAGACGACCTGTAGAATATAATTGTTGCAGACTGCGGAGAACTTGGGGATTGCGATCGGTCCCAGCAAAAATGCGATCGACCCAATCCGGCCCAGGTAAATGTAACAAATCCTGAGAAACTTTCGCTTTATAATTGAGGAGGTCTTCTGTCTCTTCACCCAGCATAGATTCGAGAAAACCGGGTACAGATAATGTCGCCGTCATAGCACTTTCCTCAAAACTTCTCTCTTTGATTGTGGCTATGTTTTAGATTAACTTATGTCTCTCTTAAGACAGAGGATAGATAGTTTTTCTTTCGATTTTAAGTAACACCGAGAATATCATCAGGGCTAAATTGTATTTTCTTCTACATTGACGGAGCTACAATAAATACAGTATCTACTTTTATGTGTTAATTACAATACCCAAGCCGAAGATGAAATTTATTTGTTTGGCTTTAGTCGAGGCGCGTATATTGTTCGTTGTTTAGCGGGGATGATTTATTGTTCGGGTTTATTACATCGCGAACACATTCGGAAAACGCCTATGGCGTATAAAATTTACCGCGAGCGCAAAATCCACCCCGACAGTGACGAAGCGAAAGATTTTCGGAAAAATTACGCTAAATCTAAGCATACTTATGAGCAACCACTCTATATGGAATCCCCACGAGATAAGTTTTGACCAGCTTATCCCGCTAGAGCGTCCGCCGTTTCTGGTAACAAGGTTCAACCAGTTTTTTATCTAGTCAGATAATTATATACTTTTTTCTGAGCGTGGAGGAGAGTCAGCTTGAAAGGACTGGATACTAACGTATTCCTGCGCTTTTTATAACCGTAAAGGAAAGGAGGTAATTAGTTATGAAATGGGAAGAAGTATGCGAAAATAAACAGTTACAAGACCTCCCATTTAAAATCGAATTGAACAAATGGGGACAAATTGTAATGAGTCCAGCCAAACCAAAACATTCATTTTACCAAAGTAGAATACAAAGCTTATTAGAAATGCTTCTGCAAACGGGTGTAGCAATGCCAGAATGTGCAATTCAAACAACTGATGGAGTGAAAGTCGCTGATGTTGTTTGGGCTTCCGAGCCAAGAGCAGATATTATATTAGAAGAAACAGCAGCTTCTATCGCTCCTGAAATTTGCGTGGAAGTCAAATCTGCTAGCAATTTTTTAGCAGAAATGTTGGAGAAAAAGGACTTATATTTCGCCGCAGGTGCAGAGGAAGTTTGGTTTTGCAATGCAGAAGGTAAAATGAGATTTTACGATCGCCAACAAGAACTAAGCAAATCTTTGTTAGTACCAGATTTTTCCGAGCAAATTCGGCGGCGAAATCAACCTACAGCATGAAATATTTTATTTGCTTCTGTTTCTTGAGATAGATTAACAAACAGAGCCAAATAATACCCTAAGAAAGAGGAATATGTTTCAAAAACTCTCTTAATATCAGCGTAAAAGCAAAGGAGAGTAATTATGTTAAAACTACGTTCAAATCATCCAAAAGCAGCACCGGAAAAAGACCTAAATCTTCGACCTTACACAGAGCCAAATCCTACTACTTACGAAGATCCTAATGTCGATCCTTACACCGATCGCCAACCGAAAATTTATCAAGATCCCAATGTAGAACCTTACATCAATTCCCATCCTCAACCATACAAAAACCCTAACATAGATCCTTTTGTAAATCCAGAATTACAAAGCTAATTCTGCTTGCTAGAATCATTGAATGTTAGACTGGATAAAGTGAAAGTTGGCTGTTGGTATTTTCAGCGATCGCACTCTTCATCTATAGTTTATGTTAGCGATCGCTCTCACTACAACAACTTAAGTCAATTCCTCTGTCAACTATCAAAAGTAATACTTTTAAATTCAATCAACTTTATTTACTTCATCTATAAGTAAGATTTTTAGTTTTTATCTTTAAAAATAAACCATTTTTGGGCAAGTTAAGCTAAGGTTAAGAATATACCCTTTTTGCCAAACACGAAGGGAAATTTTTGTTAATAAGCGAGGCTAAGTCATGAATATTGAATCATTACTGGATGGCAGTATTAAAAAAGCATCCCAAGTGGTAGAAGAGGTAAAAGAACAGGCTGAAGATAAAGTATTAGATCCAGGGAAAAAAGCTTTGAAGCAAGCCGAAAAAGAAGGGAAAAAGGCGAAGAAGAAAGCTAAAAAAGAAACGAAAAAGGCGGAGAAAGAAGCCAAAAAAGCAGCTAAGAAAGCCAAAAAAAAACAGCCAAAAGTCCTCAAACAGTTAACGCCGAGTTAGATGGTGCTGCTGGCGGTATTAAAAATTTAGGTGGCAAACCTCTGCAATTGGTAGCTTCAGCGTTAACTGGTGCAGTAAAGGATGTTAAAAAGGGGAAAATTCCAGGGATTCATCTTGATGACTTCCTTGGCAATCTTAAATCTTTGGTTGGTAAACTGCCTTTTAGCAAAGATGCGATCGCTATGTATTATTGCATGAGAGATTCCGAAACACCAACCTACGTTAAAGGTATCATTGCTGCTGCTTTGACTTATTTATTCTTACCCGAAGATGCGATTCCAGAATGGGTAGTTGGTCTGGGTTTCGCTGATGATATGATTGTCATGTCAACAGCACTTTCAGCTATCAGCGGTAACATCACAGAAGAACATCGGCAAAAAGCCGAGGAATTTTTTGCTACTTAGTCTAGATTAGCTAAATATTTCCTAAGAAATTACCCACGTTTGCCAAAAGCGATCGTAAGCTAGAGTAGTAACTTAAACTGCGGTGTGCAGGTGCGTGAAGTTATGAAAACAATCAAACTCGCAGCTTTTTTACTACCAATGCTTGTGGCGATCGCTAGTCTACCAGCAACCGCCGAACAACAGCAAGTCTACCGCTATCAATGCAACAACGGTAAATCTTTTGAAGCACAATATTTACCTGAAACAGCACAAGTTAAGTTAGGTGAAAATGAAAACCTAACTCTTAAACAAATTCCCGCTGCTTCTGGTACTCGTTACACTGACGATAAAACTACTCTTTTTACCAAAGGAAATGAAGCATTTATCGAAGTCGAAAATCAAAGGGTTTTTGCAGGTTGTGTAGCTCAAGATCCAACCAATCAAAGACGTATTCGCGCCCTTTGGTAAATGTTTTGTTCAATAAATAGGGGTGAACGGCAATTGCTAGTTAACCCCTATATTATACCATAAGATTACATAAAATAGAACAAGTAATTTCCCAGAGTTTCTATGATTCAGCACTGGCAAAGAATGAGAAAAACACATACAGTAATGCAGCCCGACTTACAGGGTTTAGAAATTACTAAAGGAGAGTTAAAAGCCCTCAGTGGGATAGGTATAAATGCCGTAATAAGACCATTTAAACTGCGGAAAGTTTTTCAGGAAGTTTTTACATCGATTGTAGTTTTGGGATTACTAATACTTAGTTGTTTGTTGTTGATTTTATGCTTTCCGAATTACCAGGTAACTTTAATTGTCATCCATTTGTTTTTTGGTATTGGCTTAGTGTTTGAAGATTTCAAAAAAATAGTTGTAACTCAAAATAATAAACATTTCGTGAGTTTAATAGACGATGTAGAACGATATAATTCAGTAATTAAAAGCATCGATATTAACGATCAAATTGAAGCGGCTGGAAATCCGGGAGTAAAATTAAAAGATAGAGAACGAGTCATCGAAGCTTTACGCTTAACGAGAGAAGATATAATCCGGGCTTTGAAAACCGAAAAAATCATTAGAGAGAACCAGGCATTTATTAACTTAAATCCTGATTTATTTGCCAATAACTTAAAAGCTTTAACCGCTTTACAAGTAGACGAACAAGCTAGCGAATATGGCAGAATTTTAAATGAAGCATTAGAAATTGGGATGAGTATTCAAGATGAAATGAAACATTTAAAAGGTGAGAGGTTTAATGAGTAAAAGCAACTTTTTCCAGCAGGATTTGTTGGGGTTAGAAATTTCAGTGGGGGAAATCAAACATTTAACTGGAATTGACCCTGAAGATATTTTTCGCCCTTCGCTTTTGCGGGACTCTAGGAAAAAATGGACTTTTTGGTTAAATGAAATTTCTATTGCCTTAGCCTTGACACCAATTCTGTTGGGAGTTGTTTATCTATTTATTATTTTACCAACCAGAGGCGCATCATTAAAATGGGCAATTTTGTTAATAGTTTTATTTCCCATTGTTATAGTAGTTGGGCGCTTAATTTGGTTAAAAAAGCATAGTCCAGACTTACTAGTAAACTTGCTAGACGAAGTTGATAAATATCACGAGGTTGTCAAAGCAATAGATATCAAATACCAACTGGAAACAGTCAGCAACTCCAGCAGTAGTTTAAGCGA
Source organism: Floridaenema aerugineum BLCC-F46 (assembly GCF_041929345.1). Taxonomy (NCBI): domain Bacteria; kingdom Bacillati; phylum Cyanobacteriota; class Cyanophyceae; order Aerosakkonematales; family Aerosakkonemataceae; genus Floridanema; species Floridanema aerugineum. The sequence goes on along the minus strand of NZ_JBHFNQ010000142.1, from coordinate 22,570 downwards.
GAGAAAAAAAGTGATTGCTGCATTGCAACTGACGCGAGAAGATTTGGTGCGGGGGTTGAAGAGCGATCGCATTTTGCGCGAAAATAAACACTTACTCCCCACTAACACCGAACTTTTAACCAACAACCTAGCAGCACTACAAGCCTTACAAATCAACGCTAACGCCAACGAATACGGAAGATTACTCAACGAGTCTGTGCAAATTAGCCTTACTGTACAAGAAGAAATGAGAAAATTGCTAAATCAGCGTTAAAGTGAAAAATGTCCAGCAAACCTAAAATTATTGTCCTCGATGATGACCCCACTGGCTCGCAAACCGTCCACAGCTGTTTGTTGTTGACACGCTGGGATGTAGACACCTTGCGACTAGGGTTAACAGACGACTCGCCCATATTCTTTGTTTTAACCAACACCAGGGCGCTAACTCCAGAAGCAGCGGCGCAAGTCACGCGAGAAGTTTGCCATAACCTGAAAATTGCCATAGAAGCAGAAAAGATTCAAGATTTTCTCGTCGTCAGTCGTTCCGACTCCACCTTACGCGGACATTATCCCGTAGAAACGGACGTAATAGCCGAAGAACTGGGTCCTTTTGACGCACATTTTCTCGTTCCCGCATTTTTCGAGGGGGGAAGATTCACCACCGACAGCGTACACTATTTGATAGTTAACGGTGTTCCTACCCCCGTCCATGAAACCGAATTTGCCAAAGATTCCGTCTTCGCCTATCATCACAGTTACTTGCCGATGTACGTCGAAGAAAAAACCAAAGGCAGAATTTCCGCAAACACCGTAGAAAGATTTCTTTTAAAAGACATTCCCAAAGGAAGTGTAGACAGATTAATGCAACTTTCGGGAAATCAATGTGGCGTTGTCGATGGCGAAACTCAAGCAGATTTAAACAAGTTCGCCGCTGATATTCTCACCGCTGCAAGTCAAGGGAAACGTTTTCTTTTTCGCAGTGCTGCCAGCATTTTAACAGCATTAGCGGCTTTGCCTCCGCAACCGATCGCCGCTGAAGATATGGCAGAATATGTGAGAGAAGGGAAACCAGGCGCAGTAATAGTTGGTTCCCATGTCAAGAAAACGACAGAACAATTGGAAAAACTCTTACAAGAACCCGGTATCGTAGGAATTGAAGTTGATGTTTCTCACTTATTAGATGAATCAGAAGCGCAACGTGCAGCTTTGTTAGAAAAGACATTGCAAACTGTGCATAATGTTCACAATGAAGGGAAAACTCCAGTAGTTTACACCAGTCGTCAAGAACTCACCTTTCCCGATACCGAAACTCGGTTAAAATTTGGCGTGGAAGTTTCTACTTTATTAATGGATGTAGTACGAGGTTTACCCAAAGATATTGGTTTTTTAATCAGTAAAGGTGGGATTACCTCAAACGATGTTTTGAGTACTGGTTTAGCTTTAACATCAGCAAGATTGTTAGGGCAAATTTTAGCAGGTTGTTCAATGGTAAGAACCCCTGAAAACCATCCCCAATTTCCTAATTTACCAGTAGTTTTGTTCCCCGGAAATGTAGGAGATGCTAATGCCTTAGCCACAGTTTATCGCAGATTATCAAAATAACCCCGTAACTTCGTAGGGTGCGTTAGTGCAACGTAACGCACCACTCCTTCTTCGTAGGGTGCGTTAGTGCAACGTAACGCACCATTCCTTCTTCGTAGGGTGCGTATATTCAGATATTGCACCTGCGCTGTTAGCCCACCTGCGAATCAATTCGCAGGCTAATAGCTAAAGTCCATTAAAATGGACTGAAAACTACCCCCATATCTTATGGCGATTGAAATCGCTACTACACAAACAAAGTCCGCCTACGCGGACTGAAGAATAACGGGGGTTTTTAACGCGAATTTGGTATTAAGTAGGTGCATAAGGATGGGGCGGGCAGGATGCCCACCCCACAAGATTTACAGCTTTCTTGTGGGGCAGGCATCCTGCCTGCCTTAGTTTTCTCACCCTACATATAACTGGTGTAAATACTCTCTCGGCTAATAGCTGAATCGGAAAGCGGAGGCGCTACAAAAGAAGGACTATTAACTAAATCTTTCAGTGCTGCTTCCCATTCCTCATAAGTTGCAGTTTCAGACAAGGTTGTTTCTTTCTGATTAACCAAAGAATCCTCAATTAAAGATTCCAGATAAACTTCCACTGATACACCTTGCAAAACTGCTTGGGCAATCAGACGTGCTTCTATTTCTGGTTTTAATTGGAGTGTAATAGTCATTTGTCTGAAACACCTGAATCGAAATTGAAGCGATCGCCTAACTTTAAAATTTATATAATAAGTGCGTACATTTTCCCATTATAAATATTTATATCAAAAAAATTAGGTTCTGTCAAGAGTCCAGTTAGCTTAATCAAAAACTTTGCTGTAGGTTTATTGTAGGCGAAGCTGATTACGGTAAGCGATTGAAATCGCTGCTACACAAAACTTAGTCCGCTTGACAAGGACTAACAGAATTATTAACGCAAGTTGCTAGTTATTTACATAAAGGTACGTTGTTGGGCTTTAGCCCTCATAAAGCCACGTTTCCGAAGAGGGCTAAAGCCCAACAACGTACAAAGAATCAGACTAATCTTATAACTAGCAACTTGGGTTATTAGACAAAATAGTGATATTTCTTTAACCATTCCAGTGGAGATGGTGCGTTACGCTATTACGCTTCGCACCCTACATAAGGCGATCGCAACCACAGCTTGAACTAACTTTTCTGGTTCCAGGGGTTTGGTGACGTGCTTTTGATAGCCACTGGATATGACTCGATGGTAATCATCTTCTCTAGCATAAGCTGTTAGAGCGATCGCCGGAATCAGCCCTCCTTTTTCTGGTGGTAAAGCGCGAATCAGTTGGATCAAGGAATAGCCATCGATTTCGGGCATCCCAATATCGCTGACTAATACATCAGGTTGAAAAGATTCCAGATTTGCCAAAACTTCCGATGCAGAGGCAACGCTGAGAACTTGTGCGCCATACTGGGTAAGGATTTCGGTTAATAGTTGACGGGCATCGGGGTCATCATCAACAGTGAGAACTCGAAACCCGGTAAGATCGGCTTCTTGATTTAGCAGATCCTCTGTGGGCAGGATTTCTGGTGCTACATTCAGTAAGGGCAACCAAACGGTAAAAGTAGCCCCCAGTCCTTCACCTGGACTGTCAGCTTTGATTGTACCACCGTGAGCTTCTACTAACTGACGGACGATCGCTAATCCCAACCCTAATCCTCCATACTTGCGAGTAGTCGAAGCATCTTCCTGGCGGAACGATTCAAAGATGTAAGGTAGAAAGTTTGGACTGATACCTTTGCCTGTATCCTTGACGGTAATTTTTGCTTGATTGCTGACTCTTTCCAGACAGATGTCTACTTGCCCAGCAGAAGGGGTGAATTTGATGGCATTGGAGAGTAAATTCCAGATAATTTGCTGGAGGCGGGTAGGATCGCCGGATACTTGCCCAATGTTGGGTAAGACGCAAATAAGCGCGATCGATTTCGCTACAGCTGTGCTTCTGACAGTATCGATCGCCGCTTCAATCACAAAGGACAGATTCACCGATGATAGATTTAAAGTAAGTTTGCCCCGCAGGATTTTGGCAACATCGAGCAGATCGTCTATTAATTGAGTTTGTAATCTAGCATTTCGTTCAATGGTGGCGAGGGCTTGGGCGATGCGACTTTCGTCAAACTTCCGAGTTTGCAACAGCCTTGCCCAACCCAGGATCGGGTTTAAGGGCGATCGCAACTCGTGAGACAAAACTGCCAAAAATTCGTCTTTGATTCGGTTGGCGCGTTCTGCGGCTTCCCTGGCGGCTTGTTCTTGTTGCAAAAGGCGATCGCGTCCGATTTCCAGTTGTTTTTGGGCTTCAATATCCGTTGCCGTGCCAAACCATTTGATAATTTCACCTTGCTCATTCTTTTGCCCAATTGCTTGGTGGAGATGCCAGCGATACTCACCATTTGCCTGTCGCATCCGTCCTTCGGCTTGATAGGAACTTCCCTGTTTTACTGCCTGGGTCCACTTTTGAGTCATAATCGGCACATCTTCAGGATGGACAACTTCTTCCCAGCCTTTGCTGTGGACTTGTTCCAGCGTTACCCCGGTGAACTGGGTCCAGCGTTGATTGACATCGAGTAATGCACCTTCAGCATTAGCTGTCCAAACTAGTTGGGGAATCAATTCTGCTAAACAGCGATAGCGTTCTTCGCTTTGGCGTAAGGCTTCTTCGGCTTGTTGGCGATCGGTAATATCTGTATTAGTGCCAAACCAACGCAACACTTTGCCTTGTGCGTTACGAACTGGAACGGCGCGGGAGAGAAACCAGCGATACTGTCCATCTTTGCTGCGTAAGGGGAAGGTATCCTCCCAAGGTTCGCCCGTTTCAATACAGTAACGAAACTTTTTGACGACTCGTTCCAGATGATCTGGGTGATGGACTTTCTGCCAGCCCCAACCCTCCATTTCTTCCAGGGTTGTACCCGTATAGTCAAGCCAGCGCTGATTGTACCAAAAGAGCCATCCGCTTTCATCTGCCATCCATGCAAATTGAGAAATGTTGTCTGCCAGGGTACGGAAGCGTTCTTCGCTTTCCATGAGTTCCTGTTGTGCCAGGGCGAGATCGGTGACATCCATCACTGCTACCCCGACTCCGATGACTTCCCCATTCGGCAAACAAACGGGGTAGTGATTAGCGATCGTACTACGAAAAACTCCCGGTCTGACTTCACCGCTGAACTTGACATTGAGGACAGGTTCTTGAGTTTCCATAATCCGAAGTAACATCGGGGCAAACTGTGGTGCCATTTGCGGCACAACTTCCCACAAGGTTTTTCCCCAATGTTCGCTTAACGGGAGTCCGTTGGTTTTGGCTAGGGCTTCGTTGGCATAAATGAACCGGAGTTCTCGATCGAACAAAGCTAAAGTAATTGGAGAGGCGGCAATAAATGCTTGCAAAATGGCTTCGCTGCGCTGGCGTTCTAGCTGTATTTGTTTGCGATCGCTAATATCTTTAAATAAAATCGCCACTTTTCGACTTTCTGATTCTCCAATGGGGAAAGCGGAAACCTCAAACCAACGTTTCATCACTTCCGAGCCATTTTCAAATCTTACAGGTTCGCCTGTCAATGCAACTTTACCGTAAATTTCAAACCAATATTCTTCTAAATCTGGCAATAGCTGACGTGCTGTTTTACCTTGTGCTTCTTTAAGTCCGGTTTGGGATTCAAATAACCGATTCATTTCCAGAAAGCGGTAATCAACAGGTTTGTTCTGTTCGTCAAAGAGCATTTCTACCACACAAAAACCTTCATTCATCGACTCAAATAAGACGCGATAACGTTCCTCAGTTTGTTTGCGATCGTGAATATCAATTACTGAACCGATGTATCCTTTAAATTCTCCGTCCTCCCCAAACCAAGGGCTTGCCGCATCGATCGCCCAGCGATATTCACCATCTTTGCGACGCAAACGATATTCTAGTTGAAAGGCTTCTCGACGCTGATTTGCATTTAAGAATATCTCGCCCGAAGGTTGGCGATCGTCTGGATGTACCACATCTAACCACCCAAATTTCAGTCCCGTTGCTGACCTTTGCCCCGTAAACTCGTACCAGCTTTTGCTCAGGTAAGTACACTCACCCCTGTTATCCGTCACCCAAACCATCACCGGGGCGTTGTCTGCCATATTGCGGAAGCGTTCTTCACTCTGGCGCAAGGCTGCTTCTACTTGAATTCGCTGGGTAATCTCTTGACAAACTGTACTGATACCAATTACGCGAGATCCATCCTTGAGCGGCAAAAAGTGTTCCAACCAAGTGCGTTCCACTCCAGGTTGTGCCGGAGTTTCACCCTGGATTTTTACATTTAACAGCGGTTCTCCTGTTTCCAAGATCGGACGCAATAGCTGTTCTACAGTATCCGCTAAATCCGGCAGCAATTCCCGCACTGTGCGACCAATATGAGCCTCAACGGGTAAACCATTTATTTCTGCTAGTTGCTGATTAATCCGCACAAAGCGGAGGTCAGCATCCAGGACGTTCAAGCCAATGGGGGCAGATTGATAGATTGCTTCAATTTCCGCCAGTTGTTGCCGAATCTGCTGCTCGCTCCGCTGAAGCAGTGCCTCACTGCGCTTAATGTCATCAATATTAGTAATTGTGCCAATCCAACCTGTGATTAGGTTCTGAGAATCTCGTGTCGGTATAGCTCGACAAATGAACCAGTGGTACTCGCCATCCCAACGACGAATCCGGTATTCGATCTCAAATGTTTCCCCAGATGCGTTCGATTGACTCCATTGGGCAAGGGTGCGATCGCGATCGTCAGGATAAACTGCCATAATTCCTGCTAAACCCATCGATTCGGTTTCACTCAAGCCTGTATACTCATACCAGCGTTGGTTCAAGTAATTCACTGCTCCGGTTGCGTCTGCTGTCCAAACCATTTGGGGCATCGCTTCAGCTAATTCTCGATAGCGTTGTTGACTAGCTTGAATCGTGGCTGCGGCTTGGTTACGTTCTGTAATATCTAAAAAGGCTCCGATCGTGCCTCTAATCTGGTTTTGCTCGTCTCGTAGGGGAGTCGCAAACGATATTAACTGGCGCACTGTACCGTCTGACAACACAATGTCAAATTCTGCATCGCGCACCTCTACACCTAGTCTGGCAGCAACCTGCATCGGCAAGTCTTCGCTCTTGATTTCTTCTCCGTTTTGGAAGACTCGATAGGGAGGTTGTTGATCGGCTGGCGCACTTTTGGAGATGTTGTTGTCCTGGCTCACACCTAACAATTCTCGCAGGTAGGCATTATTTTGCATTTGAGAGCAGGTGCGATCGGTTGCGATCGCAATCCCCACAGGAACAACATCTAACAAAGTTTGCAGTTCCACAACCCGATTAGTCAAATCCCGATTTAGTTGTTGAATGGCTTGCTGCTGACCCGATTGTAGTTCCTGGCGCAACTCGGTATTTACAATGGCGCTGTGCATCGCTAAACGCAGATCGGCGGGGGTCATCCTGTCTTTGATCAGATAATCTGCTGCCCCGTTTTTGAATGCCTGTATTGCGACTTCTGCATTATCACTGTCAATAACTATAATTGGCGGACAGCGATCGCCCATCTGCGCCTTCAGTTGCCGCAGCGCATCCAAGTTGCCGAACTGCCCAGAATGGAGTCCCAGAACAATGCCGTTAATCTCCTCTGCTTGTGAGATTACCAGATTTTCGGTATCGTATTTTTCTGTAAGAATTGTGTATGCAAAACTTCCCTCTTGCTGTAATTGATACCAATAATCGTTATCTTTCTCTTGAGAGTCAGCAATTACAAGAACAGTTCGGTGAGTTGACATACTATAAAAATCCTACGGCAAGGTTTTTCGAGAATTAAGCTATTGGTAAAACAGCGAGACATTTTGGTACGGGAAGGGAACTCTTAACAGGGAACAGAGAAAATTTTCTGTTCCCTGGTCTTGGGTTGGGTTAGTAGCCTGAATTTATTAGAGACTACTTATTTAATTTAATTCAGGATTTTAGTAGCTTTTGTCCGGCTATGGAACTACTTGGAACATCAAGAAAGTCGGTTTTACTAGAGTTCCTTTTAATTTATCAAAAAAGCGCGATCTCGTACTTTAGATTTCAAGATCCCCGACTTCACAGAAGAAGTCGGGGATCTGAGTGGGGATCTGAGTAGGGTGCCATTCATCAATGAACCGCAAAGTTCTACTATACTTATTTAGTTATCCGTTGCTGCTATAGCCTTGAGCGCATGACAGTCGATTCTTCTATTACTTCGGCATTGGAAAAGCTTCCCTCAACTCCAGAGGAAACAGTTTTGCCAACTGCAATGGAGACGATTACTCAGAGTCAATTTACTGCTGAGTCTGTTACTCCGTTGCAAGTTCACCTGAAAGCTGAGTCAGGAAAACTATTATTAATTTTGCCATCGCAAACGGAACCGAAGGAAGCGCCTGCTGTGTGGTCAGACCTTTGGTTACAACTTAAACAGCGTTTAAGTGCTGGGGAAAAGTTTTGGGAGGCAAATACTCCTGTACATTTAATTGCGGAAAGTTGGTTATTAGATGGGCGACAGTTACAAGAAATAGCTGAGGCGCTGGCAGAAAGTAAGCTGGAGTTAAAGTTAGTTCAAACTCATCGCCGTCAAACTGCTGTGGCGGCGGCGATGGCTGGTTATTCGGTGGAACAGGAGTCTGCGATCGCTTATATTAATCAAAATCAGCTAACAGCAAATAAACCTGGACAGCCTTTTTTAGAACCACTTTATTTAGAAACAACTTTGCGTTCTGGGGTAGAAGTTCGTCACCCTGGAACTGTGATTGTTTTGGGAGATGTTAATCCTGGTAGTTCGATAATTGCTGATGGTGACATTATAGTTTGGGGTCGTTTGCGCGGTTTTGTTCACGCTGGCGCAAGGGGTAAGCGCGAATGCTTAATTATGGCATTACAAATGGAACCAACTCAACTTCGGATTGCTGATTTTGTCGCCAGATCCCCGGAAAATCCTCCTGCACAATTTTCCCCAGAAGTTGCTTATGTAACTGATGAAGGTATTCGCATTGCTAAAGGACTTGGTTTTCAAAGACCCGATATTTCTTAACCGCAAAGGTTTAGGGGAGATAGTAAGAAAACTCAAAATTCCAACTACCAATTACCAATTACCAATTACCTAAATTATGGCGCGAATTATTGTTGTTACTTCTGGCAAAGGAGGGGTGGGAAAAACCACCTCTACTGCTAATATTGGCATGGCTTTGGCATCTCGCGGAAATAAAATAGCGGTTTTGGATGCTGATTTTGGTCTGCGAAATTTAGATTTGTTGTTAGGTTTAGAAAACCGAATTGTTTACACGGCTTTAGATGTAATGTCGGGTGAATGTACGCTAGATGATGCTTTGGTGAAAGATAAGCGTCAGCCAAATTTAGCGTTGCTTCCGGCGGCACAAAATCGCACTAAAGATGCGGTGAATACAGACCAAATGAGGCAGTTAGTTACTGATTTAGGCCAGAGGTATGAGTATGTGTTGATTGACTGTCCGGCGGGAATTGAAATGGGGTTTAAAAATGCAATTATTGCGGCAAAAGAAGCGGTGATTGTAACTACGCCGGAAATTTCTGCAGTGAGAGATGCTGACAGGGTAATTGGTCTTTTAGAAGCACATAGTATCAAGAAGATTCATTTAATTGTAAATCGAATTCGTCCGGCGATGGTACAGGCAAATAATATGATGTCTGTGCAAGATGTGCAGGAAATTTTGGCGATTCCCATATTAGGAATTGTCCCGGATGATGAGAAGGTAATTGTTTCGACAAATAGAGGGGAACCTTTGGTTTTGGGTGGGAGTAATTCTTTGGCGGCGATCGCTTATAACAATATTGCCCGTCGATTAGAAGGGGAAACAGTTCCTTTTCTCACTTTGGAATCTGCCCCAGAGGGTTTATGGGAGCGTCTGCGTCACTTTTTTGGCAAAAAATCAGGCTAATTTAAATTATTAGCTTCCTTTTTTCTTCTTTGTCCAAGGAATTTAAAAGTCGGAGATAATAAGTTATTTATGCTCTGGGATAATTTTTACTTTAAAAATTTATTCTCTTTTGGGTAAAGTATTATGCTCAATGAATTTTTGGAAAAATTATTTTCCTGGAAAAATGATAATAATAGCCGGGATGAAGTGAAGCGGCGATTAAAATTGGTTTTGGCGCACGATCGCACGGGACTTTCTCCCCAAGAATTAGAAGAAATGCGAAAAGAGATTATAGAAGTAATTTCTCGTTATGTTGAACTTGACAATGAAGAGTTAGTGTTTTCTATTGAAAGTAATGAAAGATCTTCGGCTTTAATTGCTAATTTACCAATTCGCCGTGTTAAAAAAGAAGAGAAAACAGACGAAGAACCGCAAGCAAATAAAGAAGAGATAGAAACAAAAGAAGAAGTAGCAGAAATAGAAGAAATAGAAGAAAAAGCAGAAAATGACTAATGACTAATGACTAATAAACAATAACTAATCACAAGTGAATTATGAAACCCAAATACGCTGTTATTCCTTTAGCAGGACTGGCAACTCGTTTATATCCAGCAACTAAAGTTGTTCCTAAAGCATTGTTACCAATTCCGGGAAAAGATGGTACAGTGCGTCCTGTTGTAGATTGGATTGTGCGGGAAGCTTTAAATAGTAATGTGGAAGAAGTAATATTGATATTATCTCCTCGTGATGGGGAATTAATTACTCGGTATTTTACGGAAGCGCCAACGGAAAATTTAGAAACTGTTGGGGGAAAACGGATTTTAAATGCTTGGAATGATTTAAAAGGTTTAGGCGATCGCTTACGGTACATTTATCAACAAGAACCTGCTGGTTTTGGTGATGCGGTATTGCAAGCAAAGGAAATTGTTGGTTCGGAAAATTTTGTTTTACTTTTGGGAGATCATCTTTATAAGTCTTATTCTTCTATTTCCTGCATCCAACAAGTTCTTAATGTCGGGTTAGAATTTGGCAAAGGTGTACTGGGAGCTTGTCGGCGCAATGAATCAGAAATTCACCAACTTGGAGTTTTGGGAGTGCGTCCAATTCCCAACCAAGCTACTATTTATGAATTAACTGATATGCGAGAAAAACCTTCTCTAAATGCAGAAACAGCTACGCTTCGTATTCCGGGAAGTCAACCTCATCAATATTTTTGCATTTTGGGAATTTATTTACTTCCTGGTAAATTTATGGAGTATCTGGAAAATGCTAAACAACAACAATCTTCAGGAGAACTGGATCTTTCAGCAGCATTGCAAACTTGGATTAAGATTGACGGTGGTTTTGCTTGTGAAGTTGCAGGTGTGTCTTTTGATGTGGGTACGCCAGCAAATTTCCGGGCTACAGTTATTAGTTTTTCTGAATTCTTCTAAAACTGCATAGGTGCCATTACTCCAGATATATCTAAGATTACTAACGCAAATTGCTAGTTAGGTAGGTAGTTGCGCTGTCTTCACTCTTCTTATTGCTGGGATGGGAGCGCCCAAGCGCAACAACATACTAATTATTTATTTGGGAGGTGACACAATTGTAAGTGTGAGTAAATGTGGGCTAAATAAAGCAATTATGGTAGTTGCATCAAAATACTGGAAATTGGTGAGACTTGATGCTACTGGTAGGCGCAAAGTTGAGGAGATTGAGTCTGCTAAGGCATTTTTTCAAAGTCAGTTTTCAGCATTGTTAAGTCTAGCAGAAATGGACGATGGCACAATTCAAAATCGTCTGTTACACTTGCTGCATGAAAGCGATCGATCTGCTGTTGCCGAAAGTTGTTTGCGCTGTTTTATTTCTAACAAAATCGAACAAATTTGCATTCAACTAGAAGAATTGTTTGGCAAAAATCATGGCTTTACACGCTGCGATTTATTTTCTTTCGTTTTAGATGAAGTTTCGCCTAAGCAAATCAAAAATTTTCAGTACAAATCTTTGGCGACGGAAATCTTAGAAACTTTTGATTGTCACAAGGGGAGTTTTAATAGTTGGATCGCTAAATTAGTCAAACACCATCGCGAATTAAATGCTTTTTTATTACAACATGGGGTTTATTTAGTGAGTGATTGGGCGATTTTAAATGATACTAACATCAAACAATTACAACGAATTTTCTCGGAATTTCATCATTTAACCCCTGGGGAAATTCAACAGTTTAGTTTACTCTTGGAAACTTATCATGCTGTTTATCGTCGAGATAGATTAAAGTTGCGTCAAGCTGGGGGAAATGGTGGGCAATGTTTACCCCCGTCGAATTCGCAAATTGCGGAGATGATTGCATTTTTTCGCGCTAAATCTGGTATTCAGTTACCAGCGGAAAAAATGATGAATCAACTCCGAGAGATGGCAGATAAATTACGAGAATATCGGATCTATATCCGAGGAGGTATGGCTAAAACTGAGCCTTTATATAATATTGATAATTTGGGTTTAGAAAGTAATAGTCAGGAGGAGGAAGAAATAGAGTTTTTAACTGGTTACAGAACGGCTTTTCGTAATTGTTTAGATACAGGTTTAGAGTCAGCAATTAGCGATCGTCTAAAGCGCCATTCCCGACAAAAAAATTACAGTAGCGAACAGTTTATTTTTGGGATACATTTGTTTCATTGTCAGCAATTATCTATGAGCGAAATCGCTGATTTAATCGGACTAGAATATCAATATCAAGTCAGCCGTTTACTGAAATTAAAAGAATTTCGTGCTGATGTACGCCAAAGAATGTTAAAGTGCTTGCATGATTACGTTTTGCAACAAGCAACTGCTTACACAAATCCCGATATTCTACCTCAATTAGAACAAAAAATTGAAGTGGCGCTTGATGAACAAATCACACAGTTAATGAATGAAGCTGAAGCAGAAGCTTATAATCCAAATCCTCGGCAACAAAGTTTATTTAGTGCTAGACTTTGCCACTATTTAAAGCAAGTTTTGCCGAAATAGGTTTTCCGAGTTTTCATCTAAGCACGAGTTTAATTTTAGGGGGAAATATGAGCTATTCACCAAATAATTCTACTGAGTTTAGTTTAGATTTTACGACTGTACCTACGGAAGCGATCGCGCTTTTACCCGAACAAATTGAGTCAGCAGTAAAAATTAGTAGTGCTATTCAAAATATTGACCAACAATGGCTGATTTATCTGAATAGTTTGGCTTTATTTGGGTTTGTCGAATGGGTGAATGAATGCGCTCCCGAACTCTCGATTAATCAAGCTAAATGTTCGATATTAAATCCGACTATTGCTAATTTAATTCCCGGAGTTTGTAACTTAGAAGTCGGAGATTTTAAAGTTTGTTTAGTAGCTCAAGGTAGTTTAGACGATCGAGAAATTTCCCTTCCCAGAGCAGCGATCGAATTACCGGAATTTATTCCCCATTTTTATGTAATTGTAGATGTCAAAGAAGAGTATGAACAGGCAATTGTTAAAGGTTTTATCCGTTACGATAAGTTAACCCAACTAATTGCTGAGTTAAATTTACAACCTAACTTAGATTGGACTTATAGTATACCAAGTTCTTGCATAGAAAATCAGGCAGAACGACTAATATTATATTTGCGCTGTTTAACGGCTACAGCAATTAGTTTACCGGAAATTCCTGGCGATCGCTTAGAAAATTTAGCAAGTATTCAAGCGGAAATTTCCAGTTTATTAAACAGCTTAGAATCTCCAAATATTCCCTTATGGGAAGTTTTAACTTGGCAACAATTAGCGAGTATTCTCACCTTAGAAGTTGCGGCAATTGATGAAACAGAAAACGAGGAAGAATCAGCATTAACTAACTTAGATAGTTTACTACAAATTCTCACTAGACCAGCATTAAACGTAGGACTTTGGTTACAAGATAAAATGGATGAATTAGCCCAAAATTTATCTTGGATTTTAATGCCTGCTTTTGCTACTAGTCCGGCAGCTTTACGCAGCACTACAGAAGAATTTGAAGTAATTGTTAGTGATTTATCCAACTTTGGGATAGAGATTCCCAGTCATGCTAGGGGTGCTTACCAAAAAATAAAATTAAGCGATCGACAATTCAATTTATACGCTGTAACTTGGCCTTTTTTAGCAGAAAACAACGTTCCTGAATGGATGTTATTGTTAATTTTAGGTGCTAATTATGGTAATACTTTACCCACTGGTTTAAAACTTCGAGTAAGTGACTCTACAGGACTTTTAGTTCAACGCAAAGTCGGGCCAAATAGTCCTGATAATTATCTTTATATTCAAATTGCTGGCGCGTGGGATGAAAGATTTCTGGTGACAGTTAGTTTGCGCGATCGCGAAACAGGTCAAAATGTATCTTTAACCTTACCGCCATTCACTTTTCGGATGCAACAATAAAAATGTAAAATTATTCAGTTTCACTCCTAAAATACAATGCTCTCAAATGCAGTTTACAAACTGAAAATTGAACGGAGCGATCGCGCCTGTAGATTTAAGTTGTCTTGGGGTAACGGACAGCAACTTTTTGCTACTTTAGAATATCCTGAATCATTGACCAGACTTTATCAAGAATGGCAAAGAATTTATCTCAGTTTCTATAAATCAGCATTGCGGGGACGAGTACAGGGTAGCGGTAGTGGTGTCATTCCTAAAGTTGATTGGCACAATAAATTAGTAGAAGCAGAAGCGGCATTTTTACAAGCATTTAATAAGTGGTTACGCAGCGCTGAATTATTCGAGATTCGTCAGGAAATTACCATGAGTAATTCAGCAAATACCACTACTATTTTAATGACTTGCGATCAATTAGAATTAGAACGTTTACCTTGGGAAGCTTGGGAAATTTTGACTCAATTGCCGCAGAAAAGCTCATTTAAAATTATTCGTAATCCACCTAATATTCGCGAAGCAAATTTTTCAGAAGTACGGCAAAAACAACGGCGTAAAAGTAGAATTTTGGTAATTGTCGGTGATGATACTGGATTGCATTTTAAAACAGAATTAGCAGCATTAAAATCTCTATCCCGCTTGACAGAAATTAAGTTTGTTACTTGGCAAACAGAACAGGAAGAATACATAATTCGCCAAAATGTTTGTCAGGCGATCGCAGATCCCCAAGGTTGGGATTTGTTATGTTTTTTGGGGCATAGTAACGAAGCGGAAATTACTGGAGGAAAAATTGCGATCGCGCCCAATGTTCATTTAACAATTAGCGAAATTTCTCCTTACTTAACCCAAGCTAAACAACGAGGTTTACAATTTGCGCTCTTTAATTCCTGCTGCGGTTTAAATATTGCTGCTTCCTTAATTAACTTGGGATTAAGTCAAGTAATAATTATGCGGGAACCAATTCATAACCAAGTAGCAGAAGGATTTCTTTTACAGTTTATCCTAAGTTTAACTCAGTTTAAAAACGTTTATGAATCCATGTTTTCTGCTTGCGAATATCTCCAGCAAGAAAAACTAAAATATCCCTCAGCTTACCTAATTCCCTCTATATTTGGACATCCCAATGCGGAATTATTTCAGTTACAACCTAACAGCATTAGCCAAAAATTAAAGCAACTTTTACCGACTCGAAATGAAGCGATCGCACTCTCCCTATTAACGATCGCCAGTTTATACATACCCCTGCAAGACTACTTATTAGATCAACGCATATTTATCCAAGCTATTTATCGCAAAAACACTCATCAAATTCCCGCCCAAAAAACTCCACCTCCCACCTTATTAGTCCAAATTGATGAAGAATCTATCCAAAAAGACAAAACCCTTTCCACCCCCAGACCTATGCCACGAGATTATCTGGCAAAATTAGTAGATAAACTTTCAGAATTAGACGCAAAAATTATCGGAATTGATTATTTATTACATCGTCCTAGTCAAATAGAAACTAGAGATCAAAAATTAGCTCAATCCCTGATTAACGCCGTGCAAAAACCTCAACCAACTTGGTTTGTTTTGGTGACAAATGAAGGGATAAATGGCAAAATATTGAAACCTTTACCAGAAATTGCTAGCCCTAATTGGAGTTTGCAAGGGGAAATGAATTTAATTAGCGGGTTTATGCAACTCGCCACACCAGAAATTAATAACCCATATACTTTGCCTTTTTCTTATTTATTAGCGTTAGCTTATCAATTGAACTATGAAGATAAAAATCATATTATTCAACCTAAAAGTCCAAGTCAGCAAGAATTTTTAATTCAGATTCATGAATCTCTAAAATTAGGAAATAAAAGCTGGTTTTCCCCTAGATCCTATTTGCAACCATTTACGGAATTTTCTTATATTTTCGGTCAAATGTGGTTGCATCCTGTAATAGATTATTCGATTCCTCCACAACAGGTATACGATCGCATTCCCGCTTGGCAATTACTCAACAATCAAATTAGCACTTACCAAAAAACTCACCTGCAAAAACAAGTAGTAATCATTGCACCAGGAGGTTACAAAGAAGCAGGAGTTGCAGTATCTGGATTAGACTTTTTTCCTAAACCAGCAGCAATTTGTTATTGGCGCATAGATAATGATTGTTTAAACCAACGGCGAGAATTTACAGGTGCAGAAATTCATGCTTATATGGTACATCATCACCTCAACAATAGTATGATTATTCCTATTCCTGATTTGTGGACGATCGTAATTGCGGGATTGTTGGGTAAAGTTACCCTGCTAACTTTAAATAACCGTCATCGTCAGCAGAAAAATTCCCAAAAATCCCCAAATCAAAACACTTTTAACCCAGAGCAAAAGGAGGGTTTAATTTTAATTATTTGTGCCTTAGCTAGTTATGGAATAATTAGTCTACAAACTTATGTAACCGCCGGGATTTTGTTACCTTGGTTACTTCCCTCTTTAACATTTGTATTTTATTGTCTACCCATATTCGTGAGGAAAAATTCCCATGATTAATCAGAAAAAATTATTAATTACTTTGCTATCTATTGGCACATTATCCGCTAGTTTATTTACTATAATTGGGCAAGTTTATAGTGCCGATTATCTCTTATCTGAGCAAGGGAAAAAACCTTTAGAAAATCAACTTTTAGCGCAACGAAGACGACCTCCACGCCCACCTATTCCGGGTGGTAGCGATTTGTATCAAGACTTAGTAAACCAAGCGAAAAAAGAAGGATCGCCTTCAACTCGTGGGGTGAGATTATGTCCACTTTCCCCTGGAGTAGTAGGGATAAATGATACTTTTAGCGATCGCCCCTTATTCCTTTGGCAAGGTGGAAACATTCAACGAGTAGAATTACGTCGTCCTGGCGGAGATCAAATTTTATGGGAGCAAAAAGTGCCTCCCGAAGAATCAAAAATTATCTACGAAGCAGCACCATTAGAAATTGGTCAAACCTACCAATGGTCTTTATATAATGCTGCTAATGATTACGTCACTTTTATATTTCGGATTATGGGTGAAACTCAGCGTCAAGAAATTGCCACTCAGTTAGCAGAAATAGAAAAAGCACTCAAACAACAAAACGCTACTCCCGAACAAATTGCTGTTGCTAAAGCTCAATATTTTGCCTCACAACGTCTTTGGTCAGATGCTTTACGCGAGATTTATTTAGTAGAAAA
The DNA here is from genome assembly GCF_041929345.1 of Floridaenema aerugineum BLCC-F46. Taxonomy (NCBI): domain Bacteria; kingdom Bacillati; phylum Cyanobacteriota; class Cyanophyceae; order Aerosakkonematales; family Aerosakkonemataceae; genus Floridanema; species Floridanema aerugineum. Next base: position 5,516 of record NZ_JBHFNQ010000142.1, on the reverse strand, counting down.
TCCCTCTCCCGCCTTAACTAAAACTGCTCAAGAAATTACTAATCAATTATGTAAGTAGGTGTAAATAAATAAAGTGATAATAGTTATTTAAGAATGGGGCAGGCTCTCCTGCCCACCCCACAAGAAAGCTGTAACTCTTGTGGGGCAGGCTCTCCTGCCCACCCCACAAAAAAGCTGTAACTCTTGTGGGGCAGGCTCTCCTGCCCACCCCACAAAAAAGCTGTAACTCTTGTGGGGCGGGCATCCTGCCCGACGAGAGTTTTCACTTGTAGAGAGGTTTCATGATTAAACAATTGTAGAGACGTTTCATGAAACGTCTCTACAGCAGGTAACTTCACAAGGGACTATCTACAACTTCCTCAATTCCCTGAATCCAAACTATTAAATCTTCGCGAATATCCATCACCAGTTCGTAGCGATCGATTTGTCCTTGTTCCTCATAGAGATCGGCGGCTTTTTTAAAGTCTTCAATTGCTGCTTGATAAGCTACGAGATGATCGAAAGCGCAGCTAGCAAGAGCGCGATGATAATAAGCATGAGCATCAGTAGGATTGAGTTTAATTGCTTGATTGTAATCAGCGATCGCAGCTTCACAATCAGTCATTTCTGCCCGGACAATCCCCCGATTTTTGTAAGCCTTTGCATACTTAGGATTTAGCTTCAAACAGTGAGTAAAATCTGCAATTGCTGATAGTTGTTTGCCCAATCGATATTGAATAATACCCCGATTCAGAAACGCGAAACCATCTAGAGGATTAATTTCTATAACTTTGTTGTAATCAGCGATCGCACTTTCAAACTTACCTTGTTTAGCATAGGTATTCCCCCGATTGTTATAAGCCGAAGAATAACGAGAATTGAGGCGCAAAGACTCATCAAAAGAAGCGATCGCCTGAGCTAAATTTCCCAAATAAGAAAGCACCGCACCGCGACTGTTATAAAATACTGCATCATTTCGATCGATCTCAATTGCCCGATTATAATCAGCTAATGCTGCCTGATAATCTCCCAATGCGGTATAAGCATTACCTCGGTTATGATAAGCTCCCGCATTATTTGGTTCTAACTCAATTACTCGATTGTAATTTGCGATTGCAGCTGAATAGTTTTCTATTGCTAAATTAGCAGCACCAAGTTGATAATGAGCAGCAACATTATTTGGCTCACTCTCTATCATCTGATGATAATGTTTTAATTCAGCATAGTAATCTCGCGTTTCCAAGCGGACAAACCACTGACTTTTATCAGCAGCAATCACGTTATCTTGACGGTGATTTTCCTGATTATCAGGTGTGCCGAATGAATTTGATTGGTGATACATAACCTGAGTAAAACCTGTGATTTAGTTAACTCCTAAATTTCCGAAAACTTTCTATACTAGAGTCTCTGAGCTTCTGGATTTACTCAAAAACCAATACAGTCTGTTATTACAGACAATAAAGGAGTCAAGCGGCAAGGGAAAAAGATCGATCATGGGTTGGTATAGTGACCTTAAAATTACCTCAGTTAAGCGATCGCTAATAACTGATCGACCTGATTATCCCACAGCCGGGTGCGATAAATCTGCCTTAACGAGACATATTTCTGGTTTTTAATGATATTCAACAATCTAAGCTATGAATACTACAAAATTTAACGCGCTTGCTATCAGTCCCCGAAAATTCAGCCGGATTTTTGCCCCATTTTTTCTTTGTGCAGAACCCTCCATAAAGAAGGCAAAAGGCATACCCGCGCCAATCATCTCTAATGTCGCCGTCGCCGGATTGGGGTTTTGGCTACTTTCTGCAATTTTGACTACCATTCCTGCTAAAAGTGCAGAACGAATCTCAGTTGTTTATGGCCCAATACAATTTTCCCTTGCCGTTGAATCATTAGAAGCCTTAGTTAAAGAAGGTAAAGTCACAGAAGAATTGTCTTCCTACATAGGTCAAATTGATCCGAACAGCTTAACTGAATTGCGGGATATTATGCAAAGGCGTTTTGAAGCTAACCCCACCGCAATTTCCCAATTTACCAAAGGTCAATTAGGACAAACTGTATTAGAAAGATTAGGAAGAGTTTTACAAACAGAAATGGGTCAAAATGGCGCAACTTCTTTGCGAACAGCTTTTATTGCTGCGGCTAGCGATCCTGAAGGTTTAAACTTACTAAATATGTTACGCAAATTTCCCGATCGCGTTGTCCGCGTAGACTTAACTCAAGGTTTACAAATCATTGGCGAATTTGAAAAAATTCTCCGCAATACAGCAGCCAGCGTTAAGGTAATTCAACAAGCATCAATAATTGAAGCATCTACCAATAATAACGTCAACTTTAGCCAACTGCCAGACTTACGCCGACCCGGATCTTTCCCTTGGCAAAAACAAACTCTTACCATCAACGACACCCAAAGAAATCGCCCGTTAATGGTCGATCTTTACCTACCCCAAACCAACACCCCAGCCAATGTAATTGTGATTAGTCACGGTGCAGCTGGAAACCGCAATACCTTATCACTTTTAGCTGAACATTTGGCATCTTACGGATTTGCGATCGTGGTCATGGAACACCCCGGCGACAGCCTAGAAAAATTCCAAAACTTCTTCTCTGGTTTAGGAGATTCTCCCCAACCCCAAGAATTAATCAACCGACCATTAGAAATTAAATATGTATTAGATGAACTGCAACGTCGCGAACAAACAGAACCAGCACTCCAAGGACGATTAAACTTACAACAAGTCGGAATAATTGGTCAATCTATTGGTGGTTATACCAGCTTAACTTTAGCCGGAGCAACACTTAACTTTGACCTGCTCCGAAAAGATTGCGTAGATAACCAAATTTTCAACTTATCGCTGTTAATTCAATGTGAAGTTTCTCGCCTAATTCCTGCTAATTACAATTTCCGAGATGAAAGAATCAAAGCAGTAATTGCTATTAACCCTTTAACGAGTAGCGTTTTTGGTGAAACTGGACTGAGCCAAGTTCAAATACCCGTAATGTTTGTCGCTAGTTCTGATGACATTTTCACTCCAGCTTTCCCAGAACAAATAGTTCCTTTTACCTGGCTAACTACACCCAACAAATATTTAGTTGTAATTGAAAAAGCCAGCCACTTTTCCCTATTAGGAGGTCGCGAAGAAGATAACAGCGCCCTACCCCCACTACCTCGCGAAATAGTTGGGCCTGATCCCGCTTTAGCCCGACCTTATCTAAATGCGTTAAGTGTAGCATTCTTCAGAAATTATCTCGCAAATCAGCCAGAATTTCAACCTTTTTTGAGTGCAAGTTATGCGAGAAGTATTAGTCAATTACCATTCACTTTAAGCCTCGTGAAAAATTTTACAGCAGCGCAATTAGCCGAAATATTAAACAATAATTCAGCTAATAGTACGAAGCCAAAAGTTAATAGCAATCCGTAGAGATTGACTAATTAACATTCTCAGAAGCTTATTGGATTGCTAAGGTTTGTGCCTTCAATGCCTGGGTATCTCCTCCAGACTGTTGTCCTTCTATGTGAACTTTCAGTCCAGGCTTCAAGCTCAGTGGATTGATTGGATTGCCCTGTTGAGTCACAGTTGTATCATCCTGTAATGCAACAAAGTAACGACCAGAATTGGTTGTTACGGTTAGTTGTAAGGGAGAGGTTTCCATTACTTGTTCGATCGTACCTTCAATAGTCATAGTCTTTTGCGGAATGACAACAGTAGAGTTTTGAGAAACCGAATCGTCTGAAGAAACTGATTGGTCTGGATCGTAACTATTCATAGCCACTGGTTCCGTCAGAGCACTACTGGCAGAAGGAGCAGCTTGAAAACTGGTGCAATCAAATACAACAGAACTAAAGACAATCAAACTACCCCAAACCATGAGGTGAAATTTCTGATCCATATTACTCCTTTACGCAGGCTATTTTTTGTGGATTTCTCAGCTATGACAGTTTAAAATTAAGCCTGATACTCAAACCAGTGATGGTAATTTCCTTTCAATGTGCTAATTTGTAGCGCATCGAAAGGAAAATCGTATTACTTGGGTATTACCTGGGTCGCTCTAGGCACGCAATTTACTAAAGCGACCCAGATTTAAACACTATTTAGCAAGGAATATTTTTCCAAGCCAACATATTGTCGAATACGGGTTTGATGATGCGGGTAGCGCTGTTCGGGCAACCGCCATAAGCGTGGATACCGACGGCATGGCGTTCACCATTGAGGAAACGCCAGACGGGGCTACCACTCTGTCCACCGATGGTGTCGATCATGTAGTAAATTTTGCGATCGGTCACATTAGTAATGGTGCCTGCGTTGAACCACTGGGTACCAAGTGGCTTATCTGCCGGATAGCCTGAAGTATTGACCAGCAAGTTTTTCAAGGTACTGTCTGAGAGATTGGCGAAGCCAAACCAGCCCACCCGATTTCCTAAATTACAATTGGGCAGGATAATCGCCCCGTAGTCAAATTCAGGTTTGCCGTCTTGTGTCCAACCTTGGACGCTGCGGAACGAGGTGCCGACTTGAGAACCAAATGGACGGGCATTACCATCCATGCCAGGAACAACTTCGATCGATCGCGCCCAGCCACCATTGGCTTTACTGAACACACAATGTCCAGCAGTCATCACAGTCCGACCCCCAATAAACCAACCTGTACCAACATATCTTCCCCCATCGGGAAAGGTGATAAACAGTTTGCAGATCCAGCGCCAGGGAATGCTGGTAGCAGGAGTAATGCGAACCCGATCGTCAGCACCACAGACGGTTTCCGGTGACAGGTAAGCAGTGGATGCAGCGTCGGGCAAGTTGGCTAGTTCCTCTGCATTAAACACTTCCTCGCTGCCTTCACTTACAGCATGGGTAGGGTCAAAGCCAGATACCATCTCAATTTCGCCTTTGGTTGATTCGCCCTGGAAATCGTTGGCGATCGCTTCTTGATCTCTGAGAGATTCACCTTCACTAGACACAGGTTCATGCAGTTTTGCTGCCAGATTAGTTTGTTGTTCAGAAGACACGCTTTCGTGCTTTGTCATATAAAATTTCTCCGTTCAAATCATGAGTAATTTATCCAAACGAAGTCTTCCAGAAAAGCTATTAAATAGCTTTCTGAATAACTTAGTTATTGATCCAATTGGTTACAAAGTATTTGTTACTTCCTTCGCCAATTGTCCAGTAGATTTCCTTTGTTATGCTTTGATCTACTTCTCAACTCAGAAAGTTTCAGGAAAAATTTCTTGGAACTTTCCCAAAAGTGAGTACCTAACTTTTTAGAAACTATTTTTTGGCAATTGCTACACTAAATCGTTAATTAAGTACTGTATTTAAGTGCTGTATTGGTATTTTTTAGACTTGTAAATTAATGTTAAATTTGTCTGATGAACTCTTAAATATGCCACAACTGGCTGGCTCTTTCGGGTTAATGGGGAAAAATGTTCATAAATGTTACAAACCAGGGAACGGTGCGTTAGGCACGGGAATTTATTGATGGATTGGAATGCTGAATTTATCGCCCGTGCCTAACACACCCTACGATTAAATAAGATT
>NZ_JBHFNQ010000141.1:0-3021 GCF_041929345.1 Floridaenema aerugineum BLCC-F46 | reverse complement strand
AGAAATAAAAAAATATATATAAAATTGTGTTAATTAGTTTTACTGCGTTATTACGTTTTAATTAGGTAAATCAAAATCAACTGAAAACTGGGGGGGAAGTATGCCCACCCCACACCAAAGCTGTAACTCTTGAGGGGTGGGCATCCTGCCCGCCCAGTTTTCAGTTTATTTACATTTACCTACTTACACCGTAAAAACGCAGTAAAACTAATTAACAAAATTTTATATATATTTTTTTATTTATACTAAGCTATTAAAGATATTTATAGGTTTATAATATTTTTTGAAGTAAACTCAGATCAAAAGTAAAAATCTGTGGTTTAGATTTTTCCCAAAGCTAAGCAAAATCCCTGAATAAATTAGAGGCGTTAGGTTATGAGCGTGACTAGTACTGCCAAAGCTAATGATAATGGCAAGACCAAGGGCATTGAGAGCGAAGAAACCGCTAAAGTCAACGGGAAAAAAACAGCTACAGACCCAAAAGAAGGTGAAACCCCAAATATGGAATCAGAAAGTTCGTCAAAGCTAGCGGTTGCGGGAAAAAATCCAGAGTCAACTCTTGCTCTTAGCACCCGTCCCGTGTCTGCGACTGGGTTAGTAGTTCGGGAAACAATCAATTCCTCTGGAATACGTCCGATCGTCGCCAGCGATTTAAAAGTTGTAGAAATGATCAACTCCTCTGGTTTGCGTCCCGTTGCTGCTAGCGATTTGAAAGTTGCTGAGACAGTTAATATTATGGGAATTCGCCCTATAGCTGCTAGTGGTCTGAAAGTTGTGGAAACAATTAACTCGATGGGAATTCGTCCCATTATGGCTAGCACACTGCACATTTCCGAAACAATTATTTTATCTGGAAATCGTCCCGTTGCGGACAATGAAGATCAGGATGCTGGTAATCTTATGGGTTATCTCGATTAGATTAAAACCTAACATCCTCTCTTTTAAATTACTCCCTGTTTCACCTAGAAACGGGTTTTTTTTCGGTTAAATTTCCCTGTGAAAATTCATGATTAGCGATCGCAATTGGAGAATACAATCAAAATAGAATTACCCGAGCGCGAGGTGCTACAATGCCTTCTCCATTTCCAGGGATGAATCCTTATTTAGAAAATCCCCTACTATGGTCAGAAGTACATCATCGCTTGATTAGTGCGATCGCACCTAATCTCAGCCTTCAATATCGAGTAGCGATTGAAAAACGCACCTATCTGAGTGAGGGAGAAGAGTCTGTTATGATAGGCGGTTCATTCACTAAAACAATCACCTTTAACTCTTGGTTAGTCGGCAATTGTTTTAAAATCTCTTCGGGAAAATCGATTTTTCCCTGATTGTTAACTTTGGCAGTGAATTCGTAAGTTTTCATAGTGCTATTTTAATTTCAGAAGATTCTCCCAAAGCTTGGTTTACCACAATCACTTTTCCTTGATTATCAGCTGTTAATTGCTGATTTGCATTGAGTAACTCAATACCATAAATAGTTCCATCTGGTGCTATATCCACATTCATTTCTTCGCTGACTTGAATTGTTTCTACCTGTGCTGTCTTTTCTTGCAGGCTAATATAAGCAATGTTATATCTGGGATCGTAAGTAATTTTCATCTTAGATTTTCCTCAAAAGAATTTAACAATTACAGTAATAACTAACCAATCCTCGTTTTCTTTAACTGTTATAGCCTCAACTTTCTTCATAGCATAAACTTTTCCCTGCCACTCAGCATTGAAAGGAAAATTACACCTAAACCCAGTGCGACCATGTTGAGCCGTAAATGGAGTACCACTTTCCACAGTAGCAATTACTTCTTCCTCAGTTGCACCACGTTCAATTAATCTTACTTGAGCATGAGGATGTAATCTAACGCTGATTCACTTACTTCCTGATAAATATTTAAAGCCCGCTGATGCGGGCTCTATTGAATAATCTCATTCTTAAAGAATGCGGGCAATTAAATTGTAAATTCCTGAGAATTAAACAGTTGCTAATTCAGGAGTAGGACGCTTGCTATTGCGAATACCAGTAATCGCTTCAGCATAATCCTTGGCGTTAAACACCGCAGAACCAGCAACGATCGCATTCGCCCCAGCTTCCAAAACCTGCCATGTATTATTACCCTTCAAACCACCATCAACCTCAATCCAAGGATCTAAACCCCGTTCATCACACATTTGACGTAACTTCTGAATTTTGGGAATCACACCAGGAATAAAACTTTGACCACCAAAACCAGGGTTAACACTCATAATTAGCACCAAATCGCAAAGATCCAGCACATACTCAATTAAATCTAAAGGAGTCGAAGGATTAAGAACCACACCAGCTTGCTTACCTAACTCTTTAATTTGACCCAAAGTGCGGTGCAAATGAGGAGAAGCATTATGTTCAGCGTGAACCGAGATAATATCAGCACCCGCCTTAGCAAAATCCTCCACATACTTTTCTGGTTCCACAATCATCAAATGCACATCTAAAGGCTTTTGAGTATGGGGGCGAACCGCTTGGACAATTAATGGACCGATCGTAATATTAGGAACAAATCGACCATCCATTACATCAACGTGAATCCAATCAGCGCCAGCAGCATCTACAGCGCGAATCTCTTCTCCTAGACGGCTAAAATCAGCTGATAAGATTGAGGGAGCAACAACAATAGGCTTGAGCGTTTGGGTCATCTGTGAAAAATCCTCTCCGAGCGTCCTGCGTTGTAAGCATTTTAACAAAATGTGACACAAGCTCTAATCTAATTGACCAATTTTAGTTGTAGGGTGCTCTACTACCAGAAATCTATATCGACAACATCAGGGTTTGAGTTTCTGACTAGTCGATCAGTTGTAGGGTGCTCTACTACCAGAAATCTATATCGACAACATCAGGGTTTGAGTTTCTGACCGAAAAAAATGGGATGCAAGCCCCGTCCTTGCAGGACGGCTTTAATTATGTTAAGCTAATCGCCGTAGAGGTTTTCCACGTCAGATGATCGTTTTAGAGTTGAAAGCACAAGGGAAAACAACTCAATATAAAGCCAT
>NZ_JBHFNQ010000140.1:0-45909 GCF_041929345.1 Floridaenema aerugineum BLCC-F46 | reverse complement strand
TTGGGCTTTGGTTTTTCCCTACCCTCGTTATGTCAAATATTCTTAAAACCTGCTCTCACGCCAAACAACGTACTAAATTTAATCTCTAACGGAGTTTGCTCAAAAGTAAAGTTCCTGGTACTGCTTTTTTAATCCAACTTGTCACTAGAATTTGGTCAGATGTAAAACTTGATAATTGTTCGCCGTTTATATTACGAAAGACAGTTTCAGGCGGGATTTTAATCTCTTCCCCTGTGGGCATAATCATGCTGTCAATTTGGGAAACATCGAACGGGCGGAAAGTTTGAAAAACTACATATTTGCCACTTTCTCCGGTTAAAACTTCCGCTAAACAATTTTGATTTCGGTAATCTGCTACTTTCGATTTCATTCTGGGGAAAAGTGATGTAGTGCGATTTGCTTTAAAGAATGGGGCGCGAGTTTCTCTAAACCAATTTAATCGTAAAGTTGCGGGATCTTTGAGAATTTGATGGCAAATATTATCGATGTCAACTGCGACATCGCCATTTTTTTCTAAATGTCGTAAGTCTAATCTTACTGTATATAATCCTGCTGATTCTAATCCCTCCAATTTATCCAAAATAAACTGGTCTTTGTCCAAAAACATCAAGGTTCCATGTATAGTTTCTAATGTGGGAAAATGGCGATTTGGTGCATCTTCAAAAGCAGCAGTAGCTTCTAAATAAAGCGTTGAATTTAAATCATATTCTGCTGCTAAAGGTTCAGTTAATAGAGAGCGTGGTGAATAAAATAGTAAAATTTGTCCCACACCTAGTAGTTCGCAAGAAACCGGAAGTTTTTGGCAATATTCAATTAGCTTTTCTTCGGGGAGTTCGATCGACAATATCAATCTCTCCAAACTTTCCCCAAAGATTTCACACCACCCAAGCAAAGATTCAAAGTTATGATTTCCCGTTTCTACAATTAACTGTAACGGCATTTTTGGGAAATGAATTTTCAACCAATAAGCAACACCCGGATCGCAAACGCGAATCGCTGCAAACTGACTGAAATCCCAACTTTTTAACCTTTCACAAACATCATTCATTGCCCGTTCTGGCATCAGAATATCCCAAACTAAAACCGGGCGCAATCCTCGTTTTAAAGCTTCCTCGGCTAAAGTTTTTACCTGATTTTCTGTAAGTTTTCCCTGACGTGCTAATAATATCGGTTCTAATAACACTTCCGGTAAATTAGGAGCATTAACGCACCGTTCTAAATCGGGAATTGATGAAATAAAAGTGTTAAATTGCATGGGCGACTTCTTTAACTGCTGATTTGAATCGAACTACATTGAATTTGGCAATATTTGCTGCTTTTGTTGCTGTTGGAAATTTAGGAATTCGTGCAATACTATCTTGACGCAAAAATTCTACACTTTCACCTGTGATGGAGAAAAGGCGATCGACTCTTCCCCGAATCGCCTCACCTTGAAATGGGATAATCTCAATCTCTTCTCCTACTGTTAAAGGTTCCACAAGTTGCAACACAATTTCATCAGGAGTGGTATCAACAACCAAACCTAAATATTCGTAAGTTCCTGTATTTATCCCTGACAATTGTCCGAACACAGAATCCTTACCTGCTGGCGTTTCTAAAGAACCAGAAAAATAGTCTCGGTTAGGTACAGATTGCAGTTCTCGCGCCGCAACTTGCAACATTTCTGCATTCAATGTTCCATCAGCATAAGCATCAATTAATTGCCGATAAATCTTACAAGTCAAACCAACATAAAAAGAAGATTTCATTCGCCCTTCGATTTTTAAAGAGCAAATTTGATGTTGAAAAAACTCTCCGATTTGGTAGATTCCCCACAAATCTCTCGAAGACATGAAACTTACTAAATCATCCGATTTCTTATCTTCAGTTTCTAAATGATAAGGTAATCGACAAGATTGAATACAACCGCCACGATTAGAATCTCGACCTGCGGTAAAATTAGAAATAGTGCAATGTCCAGAATAAGCCATACACATGGCACCGTGAGTAAACATTTCTACTTCAATGCCTGACTTTTCTCGAATTGCGCCAGCTTCAGCAATAGTCAATTCTCGCCCAACAATTAACCGCTTCACTCCCATTTGTTTCCACAACAGCCCAGCATAAGAATTGAGACAAGAAGCTTGCGTCGATAAGTGAATATTCAAGTTTGAACTGTTGCGAATAGCCCGAATCACACCAAGATCGGAAACAATAACAGCATCTACACCAATAGATTCTAAAAAATGACAATATTCGGCTAATCCGACAAAATCTGAATCGTGAAGAAAAGCGTTTAGGGTAACATAAATTTTCGCATGATGTTGATGGGCAAATACTACAGCTTGCTCTAATTCATAGTCTGTAAAATTATCAGCACGCGCCCGCAAGCCATAATTTTGTCCACCTAAATATATGGCATCTGCACCATAAGCAATGGCAACTTTGAGGCGTTCTAAGTTTTTGGCTGGGGCTAGGAGTTCTGGTTTCCACATGGTATTCTCAAAGACGATCGCTCAACTTATCTTGATTTTACTTAAATTTTCTGGTTGGTTGGGGATAAATCTTCCTTGAGATATGGGAAAATCGAGTTAAATAGAGACAAAATATTGATCTCAAGGGTCAATACAAAAACCTAAAATCTTCAATCTGAAATCGAATGACTACAACTTTAACTAGCCAACCTTTATCCTTTGAACAAAGGCTGGATGCTGCACCAGTAACTCGCGTGATGTGGTTACTTTGGGTGCTATCTGCGGGATTAATTGCTTTAGATGGTTTCGATTTTTTTATTATTGGTATTGCTTTACCGTTTCTTCAGCGAGACTTTAATTTAGGTTCGGCGCAAGTTGGGGCGGTGGCGGTAGCTGCGATCGCAGGATCGCTAGTAGGCGCACTAACTTTAGGCCCAATTACTGATAAAATTGGCAGACATTTAATGTTAATTATTGATATTGCAATTTTTGTAATTGCTACTGCTGGAACAGCATTTGCTTGGGATGCCACTTCATTAATTATATTTCGTTTTTTGGTGGGTGTTGGTATTGGTGCAGATTATCCAATTAGCGTTTCCTATATTACGGAAAACGTTCCTTCTCGACTGCGGGGAAGAATGGTAATTGGTGCTTTTACTTTTCAAGCAGTTGGCGCACTTTTGGGTGCTTTAACTGGATTAATTACAATTCACTTGTTTCAAGTTATTTATCCAGATTCAATATTGCCAATTATTCAATATTCGTGGCGTTGGATGTTAGGGGTGGGATTAATATTAGCAATTATTGTGGCGATTTTGCGGTTTAGTTTCTTGTTAGAAAGTCCGCGTTATTACATTGCCAGGTGTGAATATGATGAAGCTTCTAAGGCGGCATCTACTTTATTAGATGAACCGATCGCAATTACCCCAGAAACCGATCCCCCAGAACGAGAACCAAGTCTTCCTTATAGTTCCTTATTTTCTCCTAAGTATCTTCGCAGCACAATTTTAGCCTCGGTTCCTTGGTTTTTACAAGATATTGCTACCTACGGAATTGGCATTTTCACGCCGACAATTATTGGCGCTTTAGCCTTTGAAAATGCCACCAGTTTTATTGAGCGAGAAATTGCTTCTGCTAGAGGTTCTGCTTTTGTCGATTTGTTTTTAATTGCTGGGTTTTTGATTGCGGTATTTTTGGTGGAAAAAGCCGGACGTATTCGCTTACAAATTGTTGGCTTTTGTGGCATGGCTGTAGGACTTTTGGTGTTAGCAGCTTCTAATTTGATTAACTCAGATAGTTTTTGGAGTACGGCGATCGTCTTTCTTGGTTTTCTCATCTTTAATCTAACGATGAATGCTGGGCCAAATTCCACAACTTTTCTATTATCAGGAGAAGTTTTTACCACTTCAATTCGCGCCAGTGGTGCTGGTTTTGCTGCCGCTTTCGCCAAAGCTGGAGCCGTCTTAGGCACTTTCGCTTTACCAATTTTACAAAAATCAGTAGGGATTTCAATTGTGCTGTTTTTGTTGGCTATCTTTTGCGTACTAGCAGCCATAATTACCTATATGTTTCAGGTTGAAACAACTGGTAAGTCTCTGGAAGAAGTTAATCGATTTTAGATTTTAAGCTACTCAGATCCCCGACTTCTTCAAGAAGTCGGGGATCTAGATTCAATTCTCGATATACTTGAAATATGAGAGTAATTCAGCAAACTTTTACCTTACTAACTCTGCGGGAACGTCCAATAGCCATTTGGGTTTTGAGTAGTTTTACCGCAACAATTGGATTGTTAATTTTTCTATCTTCTACACCTCCTGTTGATTGGTTTGGATTATTTTGCATCATTTGTGCTAATTTTATGATGTTTGGTAGCCCGGAAAAGATGTGCTTATTTGATAAATCGGTAAATCGGGTTACTTTTAAACAAAAAGGATGGTTAGGAAATCAACATAGTCATTTTCCCATTACCAAAATATCTTTAGTTGAAGTTGAACCTTTTAAATTATTTGGGATTCAGTTTTACAGATTAACCTTAAAGTTATTTTCAGGAGAAAGATTCTATTTAACTCCTATTCCCAGTACTGACGATCGACTGTTAAACAATTTAGCTAGCTCCATTCAAGAATTTATATTGTCACTGTAATTTTAGCAATTATTGCCCCTGGATTTGGCGCACCTTTATATCTTTGGTTGTGGTTAGCTTTTCCCTTGGAATCAATCCTATGAAAGACTCAGAAATTTATCCTACTGAACTTTATCTTAGTCCTGAAAAAGATGACCTGTTTCAAAAAGAACCTTGGCCTAAACCTTTTGTTTTTAACGAGGATGTGGTCAATGTTTTTGATAACATGATCTCTCGCTCAGTTCCTCTGTACCGGGAAGTTTTAGCCTGTGCTGCTCATTGGGCTAGAGCTTACTACCAAACAGAAACTAAAATTATTGATATTGGCTGTTCTACAGGAACATTTTTAGAATTAATCGGGCGTTTTTTGCAGCAACCAGCTACATTAGTCGGGATTGATAATTCGCAACCAATGTTAGAAAAAGCCAGGGAAAAATTGCTACCAATTCAGCAAATACATCAAGTTGAATTAATTTGTGCCAGTGCAGAAAATTGCTCTTTTGAAAATAGCAGCGTGGTAATTATTAATTACACTTTACAATTTTTACCCTTACAGGTGCGGCAAAAGTTGCTGAAGTCTATTTATCAAGGTTTAGTTCCCGGTGGTTTGTTATTTTTGAGTGAAAAGGTGAAATCACCATTACCCCTATTCCAAGAAACAATTACCAGACATTATGAAGCTTTTAAGGCGTATAATGGCTATGCTCAAACAGAAATTGAACGCAAAAAGGAAGCACTAGAAAATGTTTTAGTACCTTTGACGGAAACTGAGCAATTACAAATGTTAAAAGATAGTGGTTTTCAGCAGGTTGATTCTTTGATTAAACTGCATAATTTTCTTTCGTTGGTAGCACTGAAATAGGAACGGGAGGTGCGTCAGAAGTTCAAACTTTGCTCCTCTGGCGCAAATTTAGGCTCTGACGCACCCTACAAATTTTGTTGGTAGCACTGAAATAGGAATTTTTGAATGTTTGATGAGTTTATTGGTTATCTAGCGCCTGATTATTGCGATCGCTATTCTACCCAACTAGAACGGGAAGCAATTTTAACCCTACGTCAAGAACGACAAGCTAAATTATTCACCCCACAAAATCGACAGTATCAAGAAGCAGTTCAAGCTGTTCAAGAGATCCAAAGTAATTGGTTTGACTTTTCTAATCCAGTTGTAAAAATTGGGCGCAAAGATGAACTTACAGCAGAACAACAACAGCGTTTTTTGCAAACATTAAAAGCTTTCTGTCCTTGGAAAAAAGGGCCTTTTGAATTCTTTGGCATTACCATTGATGCCGAATGGCGTTCTGATTGGAAATGGGCGCGAATTTTACCTTATATTCAATCTTTGGAAAATCGTAAAGTTGCGGATATTGGTTGCCACAATGGTTATTTTATGTTTCGCATGATCGAACAAAAACCTGATTGTGTAATTGGGTTTGAACCTGTGGCTAAACACTTTTGGAACTTTCAATTAATCCAGAATATTGTGCGGCAGGAAAACCTATTTTTTGAGTTACTTGGTGTTGAGCATATTAACTTTTATCCTAATTTTTTTGATACAATCTTTTGTCTAGGAATTTTATACCATCATCCCGATCCGATCAGGCTTTTAGGCAAAATGAAACAAGCCCTAGCACCAAAGGGAGAAATCATTATAGACTGTCAAGGAATACCCGGAGAATTACCAATTTCCCTGACTCCCCGGAAGCGTTACGCACAGGCGCGAGGGATTTGGTTTTTACCCACTCAATCTTGTTTAGAAAATTGGTTAGCGCGTGCAGGTTTTACGCAGATTAACTGTTTTTTTGCTGCACCTTTGTCAGTTGAAGAACAGCGTCGCACTGCTTGGGCAGATATTGATAGTTTACAGGAATTCCTCAACTCTGATAATGATTCTTTAACAGTGGAAGGTTATCCTGCACCTTGGCGTTATTATGTTATTGCCAGGAAAGACTAAGTAGGTATAGGTAAATAAAGTGAAAACCAAGGCGGGCATCCTGCCCGCCCCACAAGAGTGACAGCTTTCTTGTGGGGTGGGCATCCTGCCCGCCCCACAAGAGTGACAGCTTTCTTGTGGGGTGGGCATCCTGCCCGCCCCACAAGAGTGACAGCTTTCTTGTGGGGTGGGCATCCTGCCCGCCCCATCCTTAGATAACTATTATCACTTTATTTATTTGCACCTACTTAATCTGATAAAATTTGTCCTAGCTTCCTCTTAACTTTTGCTGCTTTTGCTGATAGTCATTCCAAATTAAATGCAAATTTTTTTTTGTGACTTTCTCCCCTAGTGCTTGAGAAAGATCTTGCCACAATTGAGAGCCAATACTTTTAATATAAGCACTACAATAAGAAGACTCCTCTGCCATTTGAGTATAAGCTTTACCTAACCATGATTGATGCAAAATGAATCGCTCGATGGGAGTGAGTTTTCGGGATAGTAGCACCCTTTCTACGGTGTCTAGAAGTTCCTCAAAATTCATTGATTAATTGGTTCTCAATCAACTGGACGGTGTTAAGTGATTTGTCAACCGTTCTGATTAACAAAACGGCTCATATAATTTTCATTATCGTTATTATTGTACTTTCCTCCTTATGGTTGATGGCAAGAAAGAATTTGTAAAATTCCTAACTTTAAGAATAGCTAAAGTTATATTTAATATCATGTCCGATCGATCGGCCATAATATCCTTAATCCAAAACCTTGTAGAGACGTTATATATAACGTCTCTACGACGTTATATATAACGTCTCTACATTATGGGTAATCAACCGGACATGATATAAGTAGCCGTTATCAATTCTGTACACCAAAACCCGTGAAAAAGCAAAGTAGAGACATTTCATACAACATCTCTACTTTGCAGAATGTTCATTTTTAGGACAAATTTAGTCTGAATTTAACGCAGATAAGCGATCGTCACTCCTGCACCACCTTCTTTAGAATCAGCTAACTCGAAACGCTCAACTTGTGGGTGTTCTTGCAAAAATTCATGCACACCTTGGCGCAGTTTTCCCGTACCTTTACCATGCACGATCCACAGCACGCCAGCATTAGTCGCCGCACGAATTCCCCGTTCTAATTCGCTTTCCGCATCTGCGACTCGATAACCCCGAATATCGACGGTGTTTTGCGAGGTGCGAATGGCGGGTGCGGGTGGTGGGGGTTGAGTTCCGCCTTTGTTTGGGGAAGTGCGAGGTGTTTCTTTTTCAGCGGGTTTTTGTTTCACTGGAAGTTCTGCTTTTTCCCCGTTTAAAGATTCCACATCTGCTAAAGAAACGGTCATTTTCATAATGCCAAATCGCACGCTTAAGTTGCCGTTTTCATCAGCAGCAGTTAAAACTTCCGCTGTTTGATTCAGTTTGGGAATGCGAATGCGATCGCCAACTTCCGGTTTAAATCCCGGTTTTGGTTTTGCTGGCGGTGGCAAATGTTTCTCTTTAATTTGATTAATTGCCGCTGTCGCAGCTTGAGCATCTTGTGCAGTCGCATTTCCCTGTTGTAAACGGCGAATTACTTGAGCAATTTCGCCTTTTGCTTGCGCGATCGCAGCTTGTACAGCTTGTTCTTGTTGTAACCTTAATTGCTGCTCTCTTTCTTGTAAATTTGCCGCTTTTCTCGCTACTTCTTGATGCAATTTCTCCGCTTGTTTTAACAGTTCCGCTGCTTCTTCCGCCTTAGTTTCTTGGCGTTTTCTTTGCGCTTCCAAACCTGCAATTACTTGGTTCACATCTTCCGATGCACCACCTACATAATTTTGTGCTTGTTCGACAATTTCGGCATTTAATCCTAACCGTCGCGCAATAGTTAAAGCGTTAGAACGTCCGGGAATTCCCCACAATAATCGATAGGTTGGCGAGAGGGTAACATCATTAAATTCTACTGAGGCATTTTCAAATCTTTCATCCTCATATTTAAGTGCTTTTAATTCGCCAAAGTGAGTCGTCGCCATTGTTAATAAAGTGGTGTTGGCGAGATGTTGTAAAAGTGCGATCGCCAAAGCACTTCCCTCCGCTGGATCTGTTCCTGCACCCACTTCATCAAGTAGTACTAGTGACTGAGGAGCAGGAAAACTCTGTAGGGGTAATTCATGAATTACCCCTACAGAGTTTTCCTGCTCTCCAGAAATTGCTGCTAAAATTCGACTAATTCTACGAATGTGCCCGGAGAAAGTAGAAAGACTTTGTTGCAGCGATTGTTCATCCCCAATATCGGCTAAAATTTGGTCAAACCAGGGAATTTCTACGGGTTCGCGTGCGGGGATAAATAACCCGACTTTTGCCATTAAAGCTGCTAAACCCAAGGTTTTTAAAGTAACAGTTTTTCCCCCGGTATTTGGCCCTGTAATTGTGACAACTCTGATTTGTGGTTGAACGAATAAATCAACGGGAATTACATTTGAGCCTTGTTCATGTTTTTGTTGCCAAACTAACAAAGGATGGCGTAATTGTCG
This sequence comes from Floridaenema aerugineum BLCC-F46, assembly GCF_041929345.1. Taxonomy (NCBI): domain Bacteria; kingdom Bacillati; phylum Cyanobacteriota; class Cyanophyceae; order Aerosakkonematales; family Aerosakkonemataceae; genus Floridanema; species Floridanema aerugineum. Next base: position 36,889 of record NZ_JBHFNQ010000140.1, on the reverse strand, counting down.
CAGGGTAATAGTTTCTTTTTGTGGTTCAATAAATCTTGGGGGATTTGCTTCTAACCATAAACTATATCTGGCTCTGGCAGTGGCTAAATCTAAAGTTGTGGCGATCGCCAATAATCGCTCTAAATCTGGTTTAACTTCTGCAACTTGTTCCGTCAAAACTCGGCGAATTGCTTCCGCTTCGTTTTGTTCTTGACGCATTAATTGCCGCATTTGGTTTCCCAAAGATATGATCGAATTTGGTTCGACATAAAGAGTCGCGCCACTCATCGAAGTATCATGAACAATTCCCGGAATTGCATCTTTACTAGTTGCTTTTACCGGAATCACAAAGCGATCGCCTCTTTGGGTAATTACTTGTTCTTGAACCGCATTAGATTGGCGTTGAATAATACCCTGTAAAATCTGATAAATTCTGTCTCGCTGTTGGCGCATTTGATGGCGAATACCAGCGAGTTTTTGACTGGCGCGATCGGCAACATCACCTCTATCATCAATACAGCGATGTATTTCCTGTTCTAACTCTGGATAAGTCCGTAAATCTGCCACTAATTCTGTTAAAACAGGCAAATCTTCTTGGTTATCAATAACTCGGCGCAGTTGTCTAGTTCCGGCGAGAGTTGTAGCAATATTCAACAACTCTTCCCCTGACAAAATCCCTTGCAATTCGGCTCTTTCTAAAGCATCACCAATATCAGTAATGCCATCAAAACTTAACCCAGAAACTAAGCGAGTTTCTAATTCATAAACTTCCTTAGTTTGGGCTAATAGTGCTAAACTTTGCGTTTGAGTTGGCGGGATTTGTAGGTGACGGGATGCGATCGCTCCTAACTTAGTAGCAGCGAAGGTAGATAAATGATGGCACAAGCGGGGCCATTCCAGTAGGTCTAAAGTTTCGTTTTGAATCAAGGCTTAAAAAATCTAATTTCAATAGGGTAAATTAATTTGACAGTTGCGGAGTTTCGACAGGGATTGAGGGAATTAACCACAGAACAACAATTTAACAATCTAAACTCAATTCTTCCCAAAATTCCAGGATTAAATATTCTGGAATTAACGGATAATTTTCGATATGATCCAGTTGTTCCGCATCCAAATCGGCAAACATTTCCTTTAAAACTTCCTCATCTCGTTCATAAAAAGGTCTTAGTGGAGCCAAGTAATTGCCAGCCAAGATAATCATATTGAATCCTATTGCCTGAGCGCTTGTAAAGTTCTTGTTACAAACTAAGGCCGATCGAGGTGGTTAAACCTCTGTCAATCTGCTTAACCTGACTGGCTATTATCCCTCTCAAAAGTAGGATAACGAAAATTAAAGGCAAAAGGCACTGCTCATGAGCGCGTTCCCCACCAATTATGAAAGCAGCAAACCTTAAATAAATAGTCTTCCCTAATTAAATTTAAGGAATCGATCGACCTAACTAGGGGTAGCAACTGGTACAGGCTCATAAAGATACTCAAACCAGTTACCATCAGGATCGCGACCGTAAAAAGAAGCTGTACCATCCCGATGTTCGTGAATTTTGGTTAAATGGATGTCTTGCTTCTGGAGTTCTTCGTAAGCAGTTTCCATTTCCTGACGTTCACTGAACACAAACCCAAAATGCGCTCCTGCTTGATCGTAACCTGGACTCAACAACGCCAAACCATCATCCCCAGCTTTCAGGTAAGCCCAGTCTGCATCTTTCCAAACTAACTCCATACCTAAGTTTTGGTAAAACTCAGCTGCTCGGCTAATATCTTGAACGCAGATGGCGACATGACCCAGACGTTTCAATTTCATAAATCAAAAATCTTCACGTTTTCCCTATTTCTCATTGTATGATAATTACTTCGGAATAGCTTTGAAAAATCTTCTTACTCCCGATAGATCTTTGTATCCTATAACGAGCCGGAAAATTTGCCGACTTAAATGTTTTTTTAGTGATTAAATGGTGAACGATCGCTTTTTTTTGAGAAGGCGATCGCTTCCTGAGAGAATTTAATTTTGGATTGTTCATCTGGTGCAATAAAAAGCAACAGTGTTACAGTAAATAAAGCCGATGCCTATTTATTTGTTTGTAGTTCTCAACCTCACCGCCGAACAAATTTTGTCAGATGGTTGGAATTTAATTTAGGAGTTCGCGCCATGACAGTCACTACCGCTAAATGGACATTAGACGACTATCACCGCATGATTGAAGTTGGATTATTAGTAGGTCGTAATGTAGAATTATTGAATGGAGAAATTATCGAAATGCCACCAGAAGGGCCAGAACACGCTCAACAAAGTACTGATGCTGCTGACTATTTGAAAGAACTATTGCCAGATCTGGCTATTGTGCGGGATGCAAAACCAATCACTCTCCCCGAAACAGGTTCAGAACCACAACCGGATTTAGCGATCGTTCAACCCCTTCGCACCCTCTACCGCACCCGCCATCCTTACCCGGAAAACATCTTTTGGCTAATCGAATTTTCTCAGACAACTCTTGCTAAAGATTTGGAAGTTAAACATAAAACCTACGCGGCTGCATTGATTCAAGAATATTGGGTAGTAGACTTAAAAAATCAACAACTTAAAGTATTTCGCGATCCGGTTGATGGTGACTATCGTTTAGAGCAAACATTGACCTCTGGAGAAATTTGCGCGATCGCTTTTCCCCATCTCCCCATCTCCATCGAACAACTAATAAATTAGCACCCCAATCATAGTAAAATTGCTTTATATTTAGTACAATAATTAATTTTCTCTGGTTTATTTACTTTCTTTGATTTTACTGCGGACTAGGAGTTAACAACGATGGAACTTTCGGCAAATTCAGGTGACTCTTATCAAAAGAGTGAACCAGCAACCCTGGCAAAGAAGGAGCAAAAATTTGAAGCATTTGATTTTCTCCGCGCCATCTTTTCCCTCGCCATAGTCGCATACAAAACCAAGATTTTTAACATCCCAAAAATCCTGGCACCGAATGGTTTTACTAAGTCATTCAGCGATTATGTATTGAGTGGAATGGTAGGTGCTCTCGCAGTTCCAGTGTTCTTACAAGTATCCCTGTTTCTATTTTACAATAAAAGTGAAAAAACCGGGCTTAATTACTTTATTCAAAAACGTCTTCCCCGGCTGATATATCTTTACCTTTTTTGGGTTGGTTCGATCACCTTATATGATGTCTTATTTGTCGGAGGATTTGAAGTAATCAGAAAAGCCACTTCATCAATCAAAGTTTTTTTTGAATTTATCATGAGTGGCAACAGTACACCCTATTTCTTCTTCTTTTCTCTGATTTTTGTCACAGTCATTGCTGAAATTGTAGTCTTGTTATTTAGTAAAATAGAAAAGCCAGCGACAAAACTAAGCATCAGTTATTGGTTACTTATTGCCTCCTGCATCTTAGTATTTAGTTTTTCTACTATCCAACCAATCATTAAGTACACAGGGATTCAATCATCATTATTAAACTTTATAAATAACCTCACGGGATGGGACTATACTCCAGTGAATTTCTTGCCTTATGTCTTTACCGCAACTATCACCGCACAAGAATACAAAGAAGGAAAATTAGCTCAAGTAACTACATTTTTGCGACGAAAGTTATACGGCTTACTTGGGTTAACATTATTCTTTTTTGCTTTAGAATGGATATTGACAAGTAATGGTCTGCTAATTCAAGTAGACCAAGCACCTTTAGATCATTACTTGAGGTTATCTCTCGTTTTTGGCTCTTGGTTGCTCCTATATTTAGCTATAGTATCAAAACGCCAAGTTCCTGCCATTGTTGGATTTCTCTCCTATTGCTCTTTGGGAATTTATGGCTTCCACGTTTTCTTTACCTATCAAAAACCTCTACCTTTAGGTAGCATTCCTGTGCTAGGTAATTTATTTCAGGCAGTTCCAGTTTTGTTTATATTAGCTAATTTCTTTATAGTCTTGGGCGCTTCAATTGCACTGACCTTATTGTTTAAAAGAGTCAAAATTTTAAAACAATTCGTCTGAACCGCTTCCTCCATAACCCAAGAGCATTTTTGTAGTGACGGCATAATTAGGAACACCAAGCGTTATGAAGCTCAAAAAAGGAAATATCTTACCTGCGATCGTAACTATGGTTCTTGCCTTACCCATTGGTGTAACAGTCGGCGCTTTTTTAGAAAAAAGCTACGGTTTCAAAAATATACTCCAGGGTAATTTTCAGACAAATTATCCCTCAGAAATAACCCAGATAAATCAAACTAGTATTCCGCAAAAGTATCAAGGAAAATTGCAGTTGTTCATACTTGCTGGACAGTCAAATATGGCAGGAACGGGGGATCTTCCCTCACAACCAAAGCAAGCAGAAACTAACCCCAAAATATTTGTCTTTGGTAACGATTATCGCTGGAAAGTAGCCAAAGAACCTGTCGATGATCCAACAAATCAAGTAGACAAAATATCCTCAGACAAACCCGCAGGTTATAGCCCCGCCTTATCGTTTGCTACGACTATTTTAAAGCAGCGTCCTGATATGATAATCGGGCTAATACCTTGCGCTAAAGGTGGTTCTTCTATCCATGAGTGGCAAAGAAACGGAAACTTAGACGAAAATACACTTTATGGATCTTGTTTAAAGCGAGTACGCGCAGCTTCAACAATGGGAAATGTTGCTGGTATTCTGTTTTTTCAAGGCGAAATTGATACAGTAGACCCCAAAGAAGATCCTAAAAGAATATTTTCCGCCAATCAATGGGCAAATAAATTTACTCTTCTGGTCAGAAATTGGCGTGGAGATTTGAAATCGCCTAATTTACCTGTAGTTTTTGCACAAATTGGCAGTAACACAGAACCAGAAAGATTTGTAAATTGGAAAGTTGTCCAAGAACAGCAGCGTCAAGTCAATTTGCCATTTTCTGCAATGATTACCACAGATGACTTAGCCTTGAAAGACTACGTTCACTTTACTACAGAAAGTTATCAAACAATCGGTCAACGTTTTGCTAAAGCTTATTTGAGCTTGCAAAAATAAACAGAATCCACTGAAAAGCTGACCTGAACTGTTTTTGGAGGTGTCGGTTAATCAAAGAAACTGGTGAGGATTAGTAAGGATATAAATATTTAGTATAAATAACGCAAGTTGCTAGTTATTAATTCTTTCGGAGTTCCCCCCTTGAGTAAGGGGGGTAGTGGGGGGATCTAATGCTGTGATTACTAGGTTTTGATCCCCCCAACCCCCCTGAAGTCGGTTAACACATTATTTGTCGTCTTAACTAATTAATGTCGTCCAAATTTACCAGGTTGTAATCCTTGCAAACTAAGGGTTTCAGCCATTTTAACACTATTTAGCTTCATGTGGGAGCTTTAACATTTTACTTGTCATTATATCGGCTGGCGAGGTTCACGAGTCTCCCATCAAACTCGTGATGGTAAAACTTTGGATGTACGCTATAGCAACCATGTATGGCAATGCGATCATACAAAATTAGACCTGATGTTGGTCGATCAATTTGGTGAAGTTTTGAGTCGTCCTTGGTTAACAAAAATTACCGATAGTTATTCCCTTTACAACAATGGCGAAACGTCAGAAACTCGTTTAACAGGGTGGAAGGGCGCGATCGCACTTACCCTGATAACTTTAACTCCAAATTAGCGATCGCACTTTTTTGATGCTATTTTGCTATTTGACGACCCAAGGCGCATTCTATCCCACAACCATGCTCAAAATTTCGGGCAAAACCCGCAAGTTTTCTCCCTTTTTCCTTTTCCCTTTTACTCTTTTCCTGATTCTCCTTCTCTCCCTCTCTTGGGTGAATGCCCAAGAAGCGCCCAAGCCGAAGCCCCAACCTTGGCAGATTGATGGTATTTTAGCTGCCCTTGAAGATAGCCAAGACCAAGTGAAGAGATATGCTTTCGAGCAATTAGCTAGCTACAAGTCGCAAGACTTGAAATCAGTGGTTAAGAAACCGGAGGACATAGCACGCAAAGCTGCCGACATCCTCAAGGATAAAAAGGTGGACGCATCTGTTCGTAACAGTGCGGCAGAAGCCTTGGGTAAGTTGGGACAGGCAGCTCAACCCTATATCCCAGACATCGCCAACATCCTCAAAGATAAAAAGGTGGGTATAGATGCTCGTCGCAGTGCAGCAGAAGCCTTGGGGAACTTGGGACAGGCAGCTCAACCCTATATCCCAGACATCCTCGACATCCTCAAAGATGACAAGGTGGACATAAACGTTATTAACAGTTCAGCAGAAGCCTTGGGTAAGTTGGGACAGGCAGCTCAACCCTATATCAAAGACATCGCCAACATCCTCAAAGATGAAAAGGCGGACGCATCTGTTCGTCGCGGTGCAGTAGAAGCCTTGGGTAAGTTGGGACAGGTAGCTCAACCCTATGTCCAAGACATCGCCGACATCCTCAAAGATAAAAAGGCGGACGCAGATTTTCGTAGCTATGCAGCAATAGCCTTGTGGAACATAGGACAGGCAGCTCAACCCTATATCCAAGACATCCTCGACTTCCTCAAAGATGAAAATGTGAATGTCTCTAATCGTTACGGTATAGCAAAAGTCTTGGTTCGTAACGGTGCAGCAAATGCCTTCGTTATCTTGGGGAACGCAGCTCAATCCTATATCAAAGATATCCTCGACTTCCTCAAAAATGAAAAGCCGAATATCCTTGGATACACTGGATATGATGCAGATGTTCGTGGCGATGCACTAAAAGCCTTGGGTAACATGGGACAGGCAGCTCAACCCTATATCCAAGACATCGCCGACTTCCTCAAAGATGACAAGGTGGACGCAGATTTTCGTGGCGATGCAGCACAAGCCTTGGGTAACATGGGACAGGTAGCTCAACCCTATATCCCAGACATCCTCAACTTCCTCAAAGATGAAAATCTGAATGTCTCTAATCGTTACGATGCAGCACAAGCCTTGAGCAATATCAGGAAACTGGGGCTAAGCGAGGTTGTTGTCGTCCTAGATCGGGTCTATGAGCCAAATAACAAATTTGAACAGTGGAGATTTTTGACCTATTTCCTGGGTGGCGGCACGGATGAGGTGAAAACCTTGCTCAAATGGCTTGGCAATCCTAAAGCACTTCCTACTGAACTCAAATACGAGGAAGCCAAGAAAACACTAGAAGTCTTTCGCGATGCCTGGAAAGCGAGTCAGGGACTAGAACGCTTACAAAAAGACTTAGCAGACAAGATAGGTATTGTTGCACAACAGATATCTTGGAAACCCCAGGATATTCTCTTACTGCAAACTCACTGCAACAACCTCAAAAAAGGCAAATACAACGCCACTGATACGGTGCAGTCCGCAATTAATAATTTGACATTTTGGCAGTGGATTTTTAACGCCAGAAACACCATCCTGATTCATGCTACCTTTTGGCTTGTCCTCATCTTCGCCTACCCCAAATCTGCCCAAGTCCAAGCCATCTTTTTCTGGAACCCGTGGGTACGCAAGATTTTGGGTGTGGGCTATGTGGGCTTTCTCCTCACCTGGGTTCCCTACCTGCGCCGCAAACTATTTGAACCTTTCAAACCTTCCCTACTAGCCGATGCCGGATTAGACAATTTCAGTTCCCTCACCTACTTCCCACAGTCTAAAGTCAAAGTTCCAGGTACAGGAGAAATCAAACCCGTTACTGAAGCACTACCCAGTATCCAAGGGCAAATCATCTTAGAAGGCGATTCCGGTTTAGGCAAGTCGATGTTTCTGCGCCATCTCGTCAAAAATTCCCCGCGCATCGTCGTCTACCTACCCGCCCAAAAATGCGACAAAGGTGTGATTGAAGCGATTCAGGAAAAACTGCAAGGACAAGCACAAGATGCCGAATTCCTGAAAAACCTCATTTATAGTGGTGCTATCGATATCTGCATTGACGGACTCAACGAAGTCTCCGCCGAAACGCGAGCAAAAATCGTCTCCTTCGTTGAGAAATATTTCCGGGGTAACATTATCATGACCACCCAGCGTTTGCAGTGGACACCCCCCTCAACCGCAAAAACCTATTACTTCCAACCCCTTGAAACCGACCAAATCAAGAAGTTTTTAATTTCCCGTCAGCCAAGACTGCCCAAAGATGCCAAAATTCAAGGAACTGATTACGAAAAAGCCTGCACCAACTACTTAAACGCCCTCAACAACCAACAACCCGACAACGATTTAAAAGCCACCAAAAACAGACTATCCAACCCAATGGATCTAACTCTCGTCGCCCTTATGCTATCCCAAGGCGAAATACCTGACCTACTTCGCCTGCAAGAACAACAATACAACCAGATGGCAAAAGAATTCTTGGAAGAATGGAATTACGAATTTCCTCTGAAAGAATTCTCCGAAGCCGTTTACAATATGCAACTCAAGGACGAAAAAGCTTTACCTGCGGAGCAATTTTACCGAGAATTACAGTCTCTAGAAGATGAGAAATATAAGATGGTAGTCAGCCGTCAGTGGGAAGAAAAAGGAGAAGCCAAGAAACAATGGTGCTTCCGCCACGACAAAATTATGGATTACTTCCTGGTACAAAACTTCCTCGGCGACAGTCATGAAACTGAAGCACGATTAATTGACCTCATGAGCGATTCGCGATTTCGGGGTGTTTACTTCTTATTAGCAACCTTACTGCCTTTAGATGAAGCGAAAAAACTACGCGAACAGTTAATTCAGTATGCCGCTGATACGAAAGATCATACAGTTAGCGATACCTTTGTGCAGTTATTACGGACTAGATGAAAAAATACCTCCTGAGTCTGCACAGAGCCTAGTGAACTAGAGAGTTTGTATTGCTTTTGAGCGATCGCATTAAGTTAGCCAGCGCGATCACACTCCAACTTATGCTATTAAATAGTCTCGATTAGTGAGTAAATGTGTCACCTAAACCGCGCCAGACAATAGACAGCAACCCGAAGAAAACTCAATATAGGATCGATGCGCTCAGTAACCTGCCCTTGGAGCCTCTAGACTATTGCAAACGATGGGTTGAGATGTCCCCCGATGACTGGGGATACAGAAAAGCCTGCATAGCTTCTCTAGCCGAAGCAACCGGACTAAGTGAAAGAACGATCGGTAACTGGGGAGAGAACTTCCAGCGACGGCCTCAATACGTGCTGCATATCCTTTTCCTCGTTCCCCGGTTCAACCTGGGAACGAAGAAATTGTAGGGACACGGCATTCAAAAGATAACGCAGGAGTGGCAAATATTAATGATGCCGTGTCCCTACCGTCACCTTGCGCCCAAGACAGGGCGAAGCATTTGGGTACAAGTATTTTTGGTAGGTTGCAGAATTTATCGCCCAAATGCTGATGCCTACGGCACGCACTCGCGTTCGCCCCTACATTAATTAATTTGTCAACAAATAATGTGTTAATCGAGACAAGAAGGGCGAACGATGGGACTTGAACCCACGAATGGTGGAACCACAATCCACTGCCTTAACCACTTGGCTACGCTCGCCTTGCGATTACTTATCATAGCACTCTTTTCCCAAAAGGATCAAGTCCTTGACCTAGAGATGAAAAAATTCTTTCAGTGCTAAGCTAACTCTGGACTTAAACGGACACAATAAATTAATGAAAAGTTGGAATCTTCCCCTATCTCTGGGTACTGCCATTGTAACCGGACTACTGGTGTCCTTAGCCATCAGCAATCCCAGTCAGTCGGAGTACGAGGAGTATGCTACCAAGCAACTCACCGAATATTTGCAAGAAAACGTCTGTCCCCAAGCACCGAAAATTTGGGGAAAGTCCCTCAAACGAGAGTGCAAAAGATTGGTTAATTCCAATCAATCAGAAATCAAACAAATCATTTCTCAAGGTACAGAAAGATATAATTTTCTTCTGTTCAGTATTTACACAACTGAGTTATCAATTACTCAAGTTTCGTCCTTCTTACCCTCTGGCTTATTACCTTCTTACCATTTTGGCACATTAGCAGTGGGGCATCAATTTTATATTTACCAAGCAGAACAGCAATAAGTTATTAATTATCTGAAATCACTCAAATCTCTAAAAGAGCTTAACATTAGTAAAATTTCTTTTCAGAAACGTTTGTAAACTGTCAACTATAAGTTAAGTATGTTAATTGTATAGTTAATTGCTTTGTTAGTTGGTACTATGTCTTACTGTCTCACCCCAGGATGTTTTAGTCCTGTTAACCCGGACAATGCAAAATTTTGCCTAAGTTGTGGTTCTTTGCTAACATTAAAAGATAGATACCGCCCGATGCAACTAATCGGAAAAGGTGGTTTTGGTAAAACTTTTTTAGCAATAGATGAAGGAACAGCTGATAAAGTTCGCTGTGTGGTGAAGCAACTTTATTTACAAAGTAAAAATACTTTAGTCGTTAATAAAGCAACTCAGTTGTTTCGTCAGGAAGCACAACGTTTAGCAGAGTTAGGAAAACATCCGCAAATACCATCTTTATTGGCGCATTTTGAACAGCAAAAACAGCTTTATTTAGTCCAAGAGTTTATTCCTGGACAAACTTTAGAGAAGGAGTTGCAGGAAAAAGGGGTGTTTAATGAATCGCAAATCTGGGAGTTACTCAAAGATTTGGTTCCTGTGTTAAAATTTGTCCACGATCGCCATGTGATTCACCGAGATATTAAACCCGCAAATATTATCCGTCGTCAAACAGATGGAAAGTTATTTTTGATTGATTTTGGGGTAGCTAAGTTAATTACTGATAGTGGTTTATTTCGTACTGGAACGGCGGTGGGTACTGCGGAATATGTTGCGCCGGAACAAATGAAGGGAAAGGCTTTACCTGCTAGTGACCTTTATAGTTTGGGTGTTACTTGCATTTATTTATTAACTGGTGTGTCTCCGTTTGATTTAACTGATATTGCTAATAATACTTGGGTGTGGCGAGATTTTTTACCTAAAGGTAGCTCGGTGAGCGATCGCCTAACTAAAATCTTAGATAAATTAATCAAACCAGCCGTTAGTCAACGTTACCAATCTGTAGGCGATGTCTTACTAGCCTTGACTATCTTACCATCAACTCCGGCAATAGTTCAACCTTTACCACCTCAGAAAAATAACATTTTAACTAACATTTTGCGTCGCTACAATGCTAAACCGCAAGGAGATCGATTAATCTCGGAAGTAGGGGTTGATTACACAAACTTACAGCATTTGTTAGCTGCTGGGAAATGGAAAGAAGCCGATCGCGAAACTTGGGTCGTCTTATGTTTAGCTCTGGGAAAATCTACTAATGCTTACCTAAAGCTTAGTGACATTGAAAGACTACCTGATGAGGATTTACAGACTATCGATCGCCTCTGGGTAAAGTACAGTCAACAACACTTCGGTTTCAGTATCCAAGCATACATTTTCCATGCTGTTAATGATGATTATGGACGGTTTTGTGAGGCGGTTGGTTGGCCTACACACCAAACCCATAATTCCTATTTGAAATTTAGTATATCAGCCCCAGTGGGACATCTGCCTTCACGTAGTTGGGTTGGTGGGTCGCAATGGTGGCGACATGGAGCAACTATGGCATCCAAACTCAGCAAACATTAAGTTTCAGCAATTAACAGAGTGTCAATTATTCTCATCTAACTAAAAAGTAAAATTTTTATTTTTTACTTTTGGTAAGTGTGGTCGTTTCCTGACATATATAGACATTGCTAAATTAGTGGATTGTGCTTCCAGCCAATCTCCAGCTTAAGCAAGTCTTAATTATTGATAAAATTTTGCATCAATTGCCAAAAGCCTAGTTGACTATTAAAAGGAAAGTGATAGATTGTCAATAGCTGCAACCAGAATCCTTAAGTAACAGGAAAAGGGGAAAACATGACCCAAGCTTTAGGTTTAAGACAAGCCGTAGATCAGATTGCTGACAATCCAGTTTTATTAGAAAAATCCGTTACTGGACCTGTATGTGAAGGATTAAATATTGCCTTAGCTAGCTTTCAAGCGTTGTATCTGCAATATCAGAAACATCATTTTGTAGTTGAGGGTAGTGAATTCTATTCTCTACATCAATTCTTTCAAGATAGCTATGGAGAAGTAGAAGGGCACATTCATGAAATTGGTGAACGTTTGAATGGCTTAGGCGGTGTTCCTGTTGCTAGTTTCACCAAACTTGCTGAACTGTGTTGCTTCACTCCCGAAGATGATGGCATTTTTACTAGCCGATCGATGGTAGAACATGATTTACAAGCGGAACAAGCTGTAATCAAAGTAATTAGAAGCCAAGCAGCACAAGCAGAGAGTTTAGGCGATCGCGCTACTCGTTATTTGTATGAAAAAATCTTGCTGGAGACAGAAGACAGAGCATTTCATTTAGCTCACTTCTTAGCTCATGATAGTCTGACTCTGGCTTTCGTTGCTCCTAGTCATAATTAAGGGTACAAGGCAGAAATAAAGCTGATATTTAACTCTAGATCCCCGACTTCACAGAAGAAGTCGGGGATCTGAGCATAGATACTAAAATATAGGAATTAGTTTAAAAGTTAGGTAAAAAAGGACGATTATGCAATTTATCGATCAAGTAGAAATTGAAGTTGAGGCTGGTAAAGGAGGCGATGGAATTGTAGCATTTCGCCGGGAAAAGTATGTTCCGGCTGGTGGGCCTTCTGGTGGTAATGGGGGGAAAGGGGGTTCTTGTATTCTTGTTGCTACTTCGGACTTGCAGACTTTGCTGGATTTTAAATATAATCATCGGTTTAAGGCTGAGGATGGTTCGCGTGGGGGGCCAAATAATCGCACTGGGGCGAATGGGAGCGATCGCATAATCCAAGTTCCCTGTGGTACTGTCGTTTATGATGCCGAAACTGACGAAATTTTGGGAGATATTGTTGAACCTGGGCAAACTCTTTGTATTGCCGAAGGTGGCAAAGGTGGTTTAGGAAATCAGCATTTTCTCAGTAATCGTAACCGTGCGCCGGAATATGCTTTACCAGGGTTGCCGGGAGAAGTGCGACTGCTTCGTTTGGAATTAAAACTGTTAGCTGAAGTGGGAATTATGGGGTTGCCCAATGCGGGAAAATCTACTTTGATTTCCACAATTTCTGCTGCTAAACCCAAAATTGCTGATTATCCTTTTACAACTTTAGTTCCGAACTTAGGTGTAGTGCAAAAACCGGATGGTGATGGCGCAGTTTTTGCAGATATTCCCGGATTGATTGAAGGTGCTCATTTAGGTGTGGGTTTGGGACATGATTTTTTACGTCATATTGAACGGACTCGGTTATTGCTGCATTTAATTGATGCAACGGCGGAAGATCCGATCGCCAATTATCAAACAATTCAAGAAGAATTATTAGCTTATGGGCGGGGTTTATCCGAACGTCCGCAACTTTTGGCTTTGAGTAAAATTGATGCGATCGATCCTGCACAAACAGACTTAGAAAAACTGCGTCAACAATTGCAAGAGTTAAGCGGAAATCAAGTTTTTCTCATTTCCTCTGCTACTCGTTCTGGACTAGAGAATTTGTTACAACAAATTTGGCAAATGTTGGAAGAAACCGAACAATTAGAATCTGAAACTCCACTTCTTCAATTCTAGCCAGAGAAATTATTTTATCTGTGGGGTAGGGGGGTAAGGGGACACAGGGGCAAGGGAGAGGGGTGATTATAACTCAAATTTAGTTGAAAACTTGCCTTAGAGCTTCGTACTTAATAAGAAAACTACCGGGAGACATAAAGTAGAAGTAACCCTTGGGAAATTCTGCCAAAAGGCAGAGCAGGAGTTTTGCAGTTTGATCGAAAATTAAAATGGTTGAATCTGCTGATTTAGTCAAGCAATTGCCATCTGGGTTGAAAAAATGGAACAAGAAGAAATGTTGAATAAAACCCTTCTCGATCGAATTGCTGCACTAGAACAGCGAGTTCAACAATTAGAAGAGTTGGAAAGAGAATGCCAGAAAGAAAAGAAAGCTCTGCAACAAGAATTGGCGGAAATTAAGGACAAGAGCGATCGCTTAAAACAATTAGAGCAAGTTGAAGATAATCTTCGCCAAACTGAAGAACGTTTACAGTTAGCCCTCAACTCTGCCAAAATGATTGTCTGGGACACGAACTTAAAGACAAATCAAGTGGTATGTTGTGAGAATGCGACCAAAGTCTGGGGCATTCAAACAGGTACAGTGGAAGAGTTTTTTGCCCTTGTGCATCCAGACGATCGGCAAAACTTAATCCAAGCTTACGAACGGGCTTTAGCCCGTGAAACTGCTTATCATCAACAATATCGAGTAATTAGTCCATCGGGACAAGTGCGCTGGCTCGATAGTCAAGGAACTGTATATTTGGATGCAGCGGGAGAACCAGAACGCTTAATCGGGATTTCTGTCGATATTACCGATCGCAAACAAGTAGAAGCGGAATTACAGAAAAGAGAGCAACGCTTTACTACTTTGTTCAATGGCATGGAAGATTGGGTTTTGGTGTATCATATTACACTCGATTATCAGCCAGGAAAGTTAATTGAAGTTAATGAGCAAGCTTGTAAGCGCTTAGGTTACAGCAGAGAAGAACTATTAACTATGTCTGTTACCGATATTGTTTGTTTCACAAATCTGACTCCGCAATTTCTGATTGAAAAACTGCAAACACTCAAACATTTTGTCTTAGAATCTATTCATCGTACCAAAACAGGTGAATTAATTCCTGTAGAAGTTAGTGCTACCTTATTTACTCTTAATGGTTTACCGACAATTCAAGCGATTTGTCGTGATATTACTAAGCGCAAACAAGCGGCAGAAAAACTCCGCGCTAGTGAGGAACGTTTAGTATTAGCAAATCAAGTAGGAAAAATTGGTACTTGTGAATGGCACTTTGAAACGGGAAAATTAACTTGGTCCGAAGAAATGGAAGCCTTATTTCATTTGGCTCCTGGCAGTTTTGAAGGTAGTTATGAACATTGGTTAAAACGGGTACATCCAGACGATCGCGCTCATGCAGACGCAGCTGCCCAACGTACCGTAGCTGAAGGAATTGACTTTGATACAGAGTTTCGGATTTTACTTCCTGATGGGAGTGTGCGTTGGGTAGTAGGTAAAGCGCAAGTATTCAACGACTCTTCAGGAAAACCCTATCGTTTGATTGGTGTAAATATGGATATTACCGATCGCAAACGAGTGGAAAAAGAACTACGCACAAGTGCTCAACGCTTAAGTCTAGCGTTATCAGCTGCCAAAATGGGCGACTGGAGTTGGGATGCAATAACAGATATGGTGACATTTTCCCCCCGGGCAGCCCAAATGTTTGGCATTCCATCGGGAACTTACATGAGTTGGACAAAGATGCGAAATTTATTGCATCCAGAAGATGGCGATCGCGCACAATTAGCAGTAGAACAAGCTATTAGAGAAAACAGTGATTATGATATTGAATATCGAGTAATTCATTCTGATGGGGAACAACGTTGGGTTGCTGTCAAGGGAAGGGCACAATACAATGCTTGCGGGCAAGTTTTGGGAATGTTGGGAGTGGTACAAGATATCACTTCCCGTAAACAAGTAGAAGCGGAAAGAGAAGAATTATTGTTACGAGAAAAAGCCGCTAGGGTGGAAGCGGAAACTGCTAAAGAAAACATTAGTAAGGTTTTGGAAAGTATTACTGATGGTTTTGTAGCTTTCGATCGCCAATGGCGTTTCACTTATGTTAACCATGAAGGTAGTCATACTTTAGGAAAATCTCCCCAAGAGTTGCTTGGAAAAAATCTTTGGTCGGAGTTCCCGGAACTAGCAGAAAGTAGTTTTGGTCGTTTGTATCTTCAAGCAGTTGCCCAAGGAGTACCGTTAGAAATAGAAGATTATTACCCACCTTTTAATGCTTGGTTTTCGGTGCGTGCTTATCCCTCAGATGCCGGACTTTCCCTATATTTTCGCAACATTAGCGATCGCAAACAAGCTGAAGCCGAAATTGCTAAGTTAAACCGCAATTTACAAAACCGAATTAACGAATTGCAAACTTTGTTTGATGTAATTCCGATCGGCATTTTAATTAGCGACGATCCCGAATTTAAACAGATACGTGCTAACCCTGCCTTTGCTAAAATTCTCGGAACTGCTGTTAATGGTAATGCTTCCTCTACACCACCAGCAGGTAATTCTGTGCCGAAGTACAAAATTTTTAGTAATGGCAAAGAACTCACTCCAGAAGAAACACCTTTACGTTATGCAGGTATTCATAATGTTAATTTGCAAGGAGTGGAAGTTGAGATTTTGCGCCCAGACGGAGTATTGTTTAATTTATATGGTTATGCTTCTCCGTTGTTGGATGAACAAGGTAAACCTAGAGGTGCGGTAGGAGCATTTTTGGATATTAGCGATCGGAAAAAAATTGAAGCCGAACGCGAACAACTATTAGCCAGGGAAAAACTTGCCCGCGAACAAGCCGAAGCAGCTAACCGTGTGAAAGATGAATTTTTAGCCGTTCTTTCTCATGAGTTGCGAACTCCTTTAAATCCGATTCTTGGTTGGACAAGACTGTTACAAACCGGAAAATTAGACCAACAAAAAACTGCTTTGGCTCTGGCAACAATTGAACGCAATACTAAGTTACAAACCCAATTAATTGAAGATTTATTAGATATTTCGCGGATTTTACAAGGTAAATTAACGCTGAACGTATATCCAGTAGATTTAGCTATGACTATGGAAGCGGCAAAGGAAACAATACGTTTAGCCGCTGAAGCAAAATTGATAGAAATTCGCACAAATTTAAAATCAGCTATCTATGTGATGGGTGATGCCAACCGACTGCAACAGGTAGTCTGGAATTTACTAAGTAATGCCGTAAAATTTACCCCAACTGGCGGATTAATTGATGTCAAGTTAGAATCAATTGGCAGTTATGCTCAAATTACGGTGAAAGATACAGGCAAAGGAATTAGTCCTGAATTTTTACCTTATGTATTTGAGTATTTCCGGCAAGCAGATAGTTCGATCACGCGCAAATTTGGGGGGTTAGGTTTAGGTTTAGCGATCGCTCGGCAAATAGTAGAACTTCACGGTGGTACTATCAAAGTAGAAAGTCCCGGAGAAGGATTAGGTGCAACTTTTACAGTGCAATTACCCTATTTGACAGCTAAAACACCAATTAACCAAAACCATAGCCGATCGGATCATAATTTAAACTTACAAAATCAGCAAATCTTAATTGTAGATGATGAAGCAGACACGCGAGAATTAATTGCTTTTCTATTGCAAGAATATGGCGCGAAAATCATCACCGCAACCTCAGCAAAAGAAGCATTAACTTTGCTAGAGGAATTAACTCCAGATTTAATAATTAGTGATATTGGAATGCCAGAAATGGATGGTTACAGTTTAATGCGTCAGGTGCGATCGCTAAATCCAACTAAAAAAATTCCCGCCATTGCTTTAACTGCTTACGCTAGTGAAGCCGACCAAAAACAGGCAATTAATTCCGGTTTTCAATTACATATTGCTAAACCTTTGGAAATAGAGCAATTAACTCAAGCAATAGTTAGTTTACTAAGTTGATTATAGGTTAGGGAGAAAGTTTTAAGTTAATGAATTCTCCTTTTTTTCTTGATTCAACTAACTAATATCATGTCTGGTCGATCGGTCATAATATCTTTTTTTCTACACCTTGTAGAGACGTTATATATTTGTAGAGACGTTATATATTTGTAGAGACGTTATATATAACGTCTCTACATTATGGGTAATCGACCGGACATGATATAACAAGTGCGGATGAGCTTCCGCAAATTTAAATGATAAAAATATCTGTTCAGACTTGGCGAAGAGAAAAAACGGAATCGATATGACTACCAACTTTGCAAAACTTGAGAAATTAGCTAACTATCGAAGCAAGATAAATTGCTAATTTGGGAATAATAAAGCTGACGAGATTTTCTGCAAAGACTATGATAGGCTGGCGCTTCTCCTTTTGGCTCTGTTTCGGTAGTCGGTAATCAACTAATTTATTTATACCAACTACCAACTACCGATTACCAACAACCCTAATACTATGAAAATCACAAAATCCGACTTAGCAAAAATTGTCGCCCAAGCTAGCTCTCTGTCAGAGCGCCTACGGATGGAGTCGTTTGCAGTTAATAATACAGATACCGGGGAATCACAAGAGGATCAGCGCCTCGATCGCTGGT
The DNA here is from genome assembly GCF_041929345.1 of Floridaenema aerugineum BLCC-F46. Taxonomy (NCBI): domain Bacteria; kingdom Bacillati; phylum Cyanobacteriota; class Cyanophyceae; order Aerosakkonematales; family Aerosakkonemataceae; genus Floridanema; species Floridanema aerugineum. The sequence goes on along the minus strand of NZ_JBHFNQ010000140.1, from coordinate 18,834 downwards.
GTCAAGTGGTGGCGCAAGGGAACTGGGAAAAGTTTGCCAAACGGTTAATTTGGGATGATTTGAATTTAGAGCAAGCAAAGCAAATTGTGCGATCGCTTCCCGTTGTCGATCCTGAAGATTTACCAACTTGGGCAGAAACTTTAAATGAAATTATACAAGCTGCTTGGTTATTCGTTAACGATCCAGAAAAAAGGGCAGAAATTTTCGCCAGTGAATTAAAAGATCGCCATGATTTTGCTGATCAAGACGAATATAATTATCCAGCAACTAATCAAATCGATAAACTACCGCTAGATCCCGGAATCAAATTACCCTTCAAAGAAGTATTACTTCCGGCGATTTCTGTAGCGAGGCAGAAATTATTAAATTCTCTAAATTCAGCCACATCTTTACCTTTAGAATTACTTTCTTATTCAGCTTATTTTACTTTAGAACGTAATTTACTAAATCAACTATTAAATCTGAGTGGAAAAACTTTAGAATATGAATTGGCGCGTTCTCGTCCTTTAGGGCAAAATTTGCTGAACTTGTTACGACAATCTACTGGCGATCGCGCCCAAATTAAAGTGCAATACGATGCTTTCGTTCACAAACTTTTGCAAGATGGAATGCTAAGCTTTTTCCAGAATTATCCTGTGCTAGGTCGCTTAATAGCAACAGCAATTGATTTCTGGGTAGAAGCAACAGCCAAATTTTTACAAAGATTGCAAACCAACTTAAATGAAATCCAGCAAGTATTTAAACCAGAGAAAAGTTCTTTGAGCAAACTAGGGAAAGTTATTAAAATCAAACCTGCTCTTTCCGCTCCTCATAATTCAGGGGATACTGTAATTGCTCTCACATTTGAAAATGGATTAAAACTAGTTTATAAACCCAAAAGTTTAGGAGCAGAAGTAGCTTATACCCAGTTTTTAGAATGGTGCAATCAACAAGGGATTGGTTGGCATTTTAAAGTGTTAAAAGTCTGCGATTACCAAACTCATGGCTGGGTAGAATATGTAGAACATTTACCATGCGAAGATGAAGCCGCAGCCAAGCGCTTTTATCAACGCTCTGGAATGTTATTATGCCTGCTTTATGCACTACGAGTAGTTGACTGTCACCGGGAGAATTTAATCGCTCACGGAGAACATTTGGTGTTAATTGACATGGAAACTATCATGCACCAAGAAGTCAATCCTTTAGCTCAATTGCAGGAAGAAACTGAAGCTGAAACAAGTGTAAATTGTTACTTTGCTGACTCAGTGTTACGCACAGGTTTATTACCCCGTTGGGAATTTGGAAAAAACAAACGTTTGGCTTATGATACCAGCGCATTAGGTAGTATTGAAGCTCAAATAACCGCACCACCAGAAGAACATGGGGAAACGAAAGATTTGCAATTTTCTATTCCTCCAAATATACCTATTTTAAATAATTTTCCCCTTTCTCCTAATGATTATTTATCAGAAATAATCACTGGATTTGAGCAAATGTATAGCTTTTTAATTGAAAAACGCGAAATTTTGTTGGCATCTAATACACCGTTGTTATTAATGAAAAACCAGAGAGTGCGGTTTATCTTTCGCGCCACCAGAATTTATTGGACAATTTTACAAAAAACTTTTGCGCCACAATTTCTGCGTGATGGGATCGATCGCAGCATCGAACTAGACATCCTCGCTCGTGCTTTTTTAGTTGCTAACCAAAAACCAGATGCTTGGTCAATATTTCATGCCGAACTTAAAGCAATGGAGCAAATGGATATTCCCTACTTCGCAGCTTATCCTGACAGTCAAGCCCTCACAATTGGTGTAGATAAACCCATTGAACAATACTTTAAAGAATCCAGTTATCAGGAAGTAATTTCCCAATTACAAACTTTAAACGAAACAAACTTAGCCCAACAAACAGAAATAATTAAAGGCTCATTTTATGCCAGAGTAGTACGAAATAATTTAAGTAATAACCCGATAATTAGCAACTTATCCACCCTAGTTCCCACAGATTTATCGCAACTTCAACCCTTAAGTAAAAAGCAATTAATTCAAGAAGCAACTCGCATTGCCACAGAAATTGAACAACGAGCCATTTGGGGAAAAGATGGCAGTGTTAAATGGATTAGTTTTGCCTACATTCCTAACGCCGAAATATTTCAACTAATGCCTTTACCAAAAGACCTTTACAACGGTAATGGTGGCATTGCATTATTTTTATCAGCCTTAGATTATGTCAGAGGTACACAACAATTTCATCAACTAAGTTTAGCTGCCTTTCAATCAATTTGCAAATTTATGCAAACTGCTGATTTTGAATCTACTCGCAGATTTGTGCGCTTAGGAATTGGCGGAGGTACAGGACTAGGTTCGATGATCTACGCCTTAGTAAAAACCAGTCACTTTCTCCAAGAACCTACACTTTTAGAAAACGCTTTAGATATTGCTAAATTAATTACTCCCGAACTCATTACTACTGACAAACAATTTGACATTATTGGCGGTGCAGCCGGAGCAATTTTAGGATTATTGGCATTATACGCCCAAACAAAAGAACCAAATGTTTTAGCGACAGCTATTAATTGCGGTCAACATTTACTCGCCCATCAAACAGAACCAGTCAAACAATTTTATTATCCAAATCTGCCAATTCAAAATCCCAAATCAGGCAAAGCTTGGAATATTTTAGGACAGAAACATTACACAGGTTTTTCTCATGGCGCAGCCGGAATTGCTTATGCTCTATTACGGCTTTATACAGTCACACAAAACGAAGCCTTTTTAACAGCAGCCACTGATGCCATTACTTATGAGCATAGCGTCTTTTCTCCCACAGCCGCCAATTGGCCTGATTTTCGCGCATTTACTCAACAAAATGGTCAACCCGGTTTTATGGTGAGTTGGTGTCATGGCGCAACTGGAATTGGATTAGCAAGGTTGGGTGGGTTGTCAGTATTACAGACAAATCAAATAGAACAAGATATAGAAATTGCTTTGCAAACAACTAAAAAATATAGTTTGCAGGATGTTGATTGTGTTTGTTGTGGTAACTTTGGTCGCATCGAACTGTTGCAGGTAGCCGCAGAAAAATTATCCCGTCCCGATTTAAAAGAAATTGCCGCACAAAGAACTACTTGGGCAGTGAATTGGGCAGAAAAATCTGGCGGATATAAATTACCCAATTTGCCCAATTCAGTATTTAGCCCCAGCTTTTTTCAAGGAACATCGGGAATTGGCTATGAATTACTCCGGTTAGCATACCCAGAACTGCTACCTTCCGTTTTGCTGTGGGATTAATCAAGATTATGTAAAGTTTTGTATGAGACAGTACTCACAAGATTTTAATCATTCCTAAGCAAGCTGAATCTTTGAGTAGACTAGCTAATTCAAGTTTTTCGGACTCAATTAAATCTGCTTCATTCTTCAAAAGTAAACAGCGATTTTTTAAGCCTTTTAATTCTAAATTTAACCGAATCTTATTAAGTGCTTTATTCACTAGTTTCATGACATGAAATCGATCGATAACAATCAGAGCATTGGGAAAAACTTCTTTAATTACTTTGGGGAATCCGCCCCACATATCAACGCTCACTTCCTTGACATTCTCCCGAATAGCTTGTGGCTGCTGCTTTAATACCTCGATGATCTCTTCACTTTTATGGGAGTCAATTACTTCTAGTAATGAACTTTTATCAATATCACTCACTACGGTAACAAATTTTCCTTTACCCTTTTCTCGGCTAAACTCATCGAGGCTTAAGCGTGACGGAGTTCCCCAGTCTTTTTTTTTGACGAGCGATTCGTTTAAAGATATTTTCCACTTGGTTAGGACTTAATTGTTCATTTTCGCTGACTTGTTCAATAGTTAATTCTTTCACTCTTTCATAAATATAATTTTCATAACGAATCGTGTAATTTCGTCCCATTTCTTTAAATGATAACCGTTCTGTTGGTGCTTTTTTACAGTGAACACAATGAAATTGTCGGCGGGGGACTTCTAAGTAAACTCCTTGACCACAAATGGCTAAATCTCGGACTAAATTTGGACGATTTTGATGCAGATTATCAGTATAGTGTCCGCAGAATGGGCAGTTAATTCCTTCGTTTAACAACTCTAATTTTAGGATAAAGAATCCTTCTTTTTGATAAGCGGTGAAAACCGTAACGTTCGGTAAGTTTAATAAGGTATCTAGATGAAAGTCCATCGTTCTTTCCGGGTAAAATGTAGTGATAACTACATTTTACCCCATAATGTCGCAAGACCCAATGGGAACAGCTATTGAATTCTGTTAATTTGCAAAAACTATCACAAGAACCTTTAATCAGCTACAACCAACAGTAATCTTAACAATTAAAGTCAAAGGTGCTTTTCTGCTTTTTCGCTGCGCGATCGCGTAAACCCGTAGATTAAGTATACGGGTTTTCCGTGCGATCGCGGATGTTTTACTTAGCCAGTACTGATTTAATTAACATAGCTCAATATATTTTTAGTAAATTTACTACGAATAAAATTTACTTACTAGAGGTTAGTAGTAATGGTTAAGAGCAAAACCGACAGCCTTGAAATAGAGAGTGTATCTACTTTGAAGAAAACTCAAGGACTTTTGGAAACAATTATTGACGATCTGCCTTTTCCGATCTGGGTTAAGGATAATTCGGGATGCTATTTATTAGTTAATTCGGCTGCTGTACAAATTTTTCAAAAATCTAAAGAAGAAATTATCGGGAAAAATAGCTATCAAATATTTCCGGCTGAAGTAGCCACAAAACTGAGGCATAAAGAGCAGCAAACAATTAACGATTATCAGCAGCAAATAATCCGAGAAACTTTTCAGGTAAATGGAAAGGAAAAAAGTTATCTCACTACGATTAAACCTTGGAACGACGAACAAGGAAATATTGTCGGAATAGTGGGAATTTCTCAAGAAGATCCTTTAGCAATTGAAAATAGCACTAATCTCCTGCATACCGTAATCGAATCAATCCCAGAAACATTCTTTGTTAAAGATATTCAAGGGCGATATGTATTAATTAATTCTGTGGGAGTTGCCAATGTTGGCAAAACAGTCAGCGATTTTATCGGCAAAGATGACACAGAGATATTTCCTTTAGAATTTGCTCGCCAACTGCAAGAGAACGATCGCCAGATCATGAATACAGGAGAACCACAAATTCTCGAAGAAACTGTCAATTATGGAAATCATCAGCACGTTTTCTTATCACGCAAAAATGTTTGGCGAGACTCCCAAGGAAACATTATTGGTTTAGTTGGTTTTACTCAGGATATTACTACGCAAAAGCTTCAAGAAGCAGCTTTAAAACAACAAGCCAGAATTTTAGATCAATTATATGATTCGGTAATTACCACCGATCTTAAAGGTATAGTTACTCGGTGGAATAAAGCTGCGGAACGTCTCTATGGTTACAGTGCAACTGAAGCAATAGGTCAGTCAATAACTTTTCTTTATCGACCCGAAGAACAGGAATATTTCGCGACAACAATTATTCCCACTTTACAACAGCAAGGTGTTTATGAGGGAGAGATTAAAGCTTGTCGTAAGGGAGGAGAAATAGTTGATCTTTTCCTCAACATTTCCTGGGAAAACAACGAACAAGGAGAAGTTGTGGGAATGATTGGCTATGCGATCGATATTACTGAACGCAAACTTATAGAAGAAGAACGCTGCCGACAGGAAATAGCACTGCGGAAAAGTGAAGAACTTTCTCGCACTTTAATAGAACATATTCCTAATGGTTCAGTATTTTTGTTCGATCGCGATCGTCACTTTTTAATCGCAGGTGGTTCCGAATTGACAAAAGTTGGACTTTCCCCTGCTGATTTAGAAGGTAAATTTCCTCATGATATCTGGCTTCCCAATGAATATCAACTATTTGATAGATTTTACCAAGCAGCTTTAGCAGGCGAAATGCTCAAAGATGAAATATCTTATTACAATACTGTTTACCTGACACAAGCAGTACCAGTGAAAAACTCTTTAGGAGAAATTTTTGCTGGATTGCTAATTGTACAAAACATTACTGAACGCAAACAAGCCGAATCAGCAATTGAAGAATCAGCAAATCGGCTAGAACTTCTTAATAGAATTGCTGGACAAATTCGGGCTTCTCTAGATTTAGATACTATCTTAGAAACAGTAGTGACTAGTATCCGGGAATTATTTGAAATAGATGCCTGTACATTTGCTTGGTATTTAACCGAGAATTATCTAGCATCAAACGATGAAAGTTTTTTGGGAACTCTGAGCAATTATTACGATAATGGAGAAACTGAAACAGCAGTTTGGCAAACAGTTAAAGAAGCCAGAAATCCCAGTTTACCTAGTTTTATTGGGATTTATCCTGAATCAGCAGTTAAACCACTTTCTCAAAAAGCTTTGCAACAAAAAATAATGATTGTAGATGATGCTGAAGCTGTTAGCGATCTCAGTTTAAAGCAAGTTTTGCAATCATTTAATTGTCTATCTATTTTGACAGTTCCCTTTCAAACTCAAGGGGGTAAATTTGGGATATTAAGCTGTTCTAATCACACAGTAAAAAGAGATTGGAAAGAAAGTGAGATAGAATTAATTTTGGGAATAGCTGATAATTTAGCGATCGCCATATCCCAAGCCGAACTTTACCACAATAGCCAAAACTCTGCCAAAATTGCCTCGGAAAGAGCATTACAATTAGAAAAAGCATTACAAGATTTGCAACGCACCCAAACTCAGTTAATTCAATCAGAAAAAATGTCCTCTCTCGGACAATTAGTAGCCGGAGTCGCACACGAAATTAATAACCCGGTTAGCTTTATTTATGGCAACATTAAACCAGCACAAGAATACATTGCTGATTTACTGCAATTGGTGGAATTATATCAAACAGAATATCCGCAACCCACAGCAAAAATTCAATCTCAAATTGAATTAATTGATTTAGACTTTTTGATGGAAGATGTGCCAAAAATTCTCGATTCCATGAAAGTAGGGGCGGAACGTATTAGAGAAATTGTGCTTTCCCTGCGGAATTTCTCCCGTATGGATGAAGCACAGATCAAAAATGTTTGTATCCATGACGGAATTGATAGTACTTTAAGATTGCTGCAAAATCGTCTCAAAGCTAAACCCGAACATCCAGAAATTTTAGTAGTGAAAAACTATGGACAATTGCCTTTGGTGGAATGTTATGCAGGACAATTAAATCAGGTATTTATGAATTTGCTGACTAATGCGATCGATGCTGTAGAAGAACGGGACAAAAAGCGATCGCTAACTGACATTAAAGCTAACCCTAGTCAAATTGAAATCACTACAAAATTAGTTGATTCTGGGCGAATCGCAATTACTTTTAAAGATAATGGCCCCGGAATGTCGCCAGAAACTCAAGCGCGAATCTTCGATCCCTTCTTTACTACTAAACCAGTGGGCAAAGGTACAGGATTAGGATTAGCAATCAGTTATCAAGTAGTTGTAGAAAAACATTTAGGCAGTTTGTGCTGTCATTCTGTACCAGGTGAAGGGACAAACTTTACTGTGGAAATTCCCATTAAGCAAAAACCTGAAAAACCCCAGCAGGATAAATGACTAATTACACAAACAACTTTGACCGATCCGGAAAAATTTAGGAAAAATTATGTTATCTTTAGCTAGAACAAAACCTTTTTTTCAGAACTAATAGCCTTCCCTAGTTTTTCCCGATCGCTTCCTAAATTGATAACTAACCAAAAAATACTATTCGGCAAAATATACTTAAATAAAGAAAATGGAAGCGATTCGTTTAAGAAAACTAGTTAACTTTTTACAAGAGGAGTTAAAAATTCCCCCTAACTCCCTTTCCCTAGCCCTGCGGCACTCCGAACAATCTACCACATCTTTACCCATGATACTTTGGCAGTATGGGTTAGTCAGTCTCAATCAATTAGAAAAAATCTTTGATTGGTTAGAAACAGCAGCAATTCCTGCGTCTTTGCATCAGTAAATTCTCAATTATTGATATTGCTTTGAGATGGAGATAAAATCTCTTCTCAAAGTAATATAAAATTAGCTAAAAAAACTAAATCTATCTTAGGGAAGATGTATTAAATAGTGATATGCTGCTGAGAGCAGAGTTAGATTCACTATGAAAAAAGTATTTTGGAAAGTAGAAACTTGCCCCAAATGCACCTCTTTTGCGGTAAAAAGCCTAGATGAGTTTTGGGGATGTTTGAATTGTGGCGACTTGTCCGAAGTGGCAATTAACAACTTTTTAGCCGGGAAATGTGCATTTTGTGGCAAACCGATAATTCCCCTTATGGACGCTTGCTTATGCTGCGGCAATCAGCCAAAGTATTTAAGTACAGCTTTAAAAAACTATTAATTCAATTTATTTCAAGCGAGATCCCCGACTTCTCGAAGAAGTCGGGGATCTATGTACCAAACCGATGACTATGCAAAAATTCACCACGCAACTGAGGGTAAGACATTATGAAATGGATGCCCTTGGTCATGTAAATAATGCGGTTTATCAACATTATTTGGAACAAGCTGCGATCGAACATTCCGAACATTTAGGCTTTACAGTCGCCCGTTACCGAGAGTTAGGCGGCGTATTTGTGATGCGGCGAGTCGAAATTGATTATCTGCGTCCTGCTGCTTCCGGCGATATTTTAGAAATTACCACTTGGGTAAAAGAAATACGGGGAACTCGCAGCAAAAGGCATTATGAAATCCGTCTTTTGGGGGAAGAAGATTTAGTCGTAAAAGCTGAAGCTTTATGGGTATGGGTGGATGCGGCAACTATGCGACCTCGACCCATTCCAGAGGAACTATTAACAGCATTTATGCAACAAGAGTAAACGTTTAGTTATGCAGCAAAATTTACCTACTGTGATTGAGGAAATTTTCCGCAAAAACAACAAACCAGATGCAGTGTTTTCGGCTTTGTTACCTGCGTTGGGTGAGGTGTTAAAGTGCGATCGCGTTTTCCTATATTTACGAAATCCTCACACCCAAATTGGTAAAACCGCTTTCTGTTGGCGACGGAGTTCTGATTATCCTGATGCTACTACCTCAGATTGGCAAAAAGAACCTGAATCATTACCAGATGAAGACCCATTATTTGCGGCTGCATTGCATAATAAACCATCGATTTTTGTTGAAGATGTCGAGACAGCAAACCCCGAAGTACTTAACAAAGATTTTGAACAGAAAAATTTTGGGCATCGCGCCTTAATTCACGCTCATTTATGCCACAATAATTTATTGTGGGGAATTTTGCAACCTGCTGTTTTTGGACAACCAAGAACCTGGACTGAATTTGACCATTTGGTGATTGATGAAGTTACTAAAAAAATTACACCGATAGCTATTGATTATGTAAAATCTGAAATTTAGATCCCCGACAACTTCTGCGAAGTCGGGGATCTATTGATAGTGAAATCCGTTTGCGCTGTTCCCGAATCGTTCGTTGCCAACTTTTCGATCGCTTTTCCATTTTAGGCGATCGCTAATCGGAAAAAAGAGAGTGCGATCGCGTAGCGTGCCAAGATTGCGTATCGCGTAGCGTGTTCTCTTGCATATCGCTCTTTTTTGTTAGTACTTAAAACACTGGTGACTAGCTCGCTCTCAGGTAAACTATAATTATGCAGAGTTTCTGGAGTCTGACAATGAAAGCCTATAACTTTGATGCCGTTCTGGAATTGGTGGAAGAAATGTCGGATGAAGAACAGAAGATTCTCATCGATTTGATCGGGCAAAGATTAAAGGAAAAACGGAGAGATGAGATCGCTCTCAATATTGTTAGTGCCCAAGAAGAGTATTTGAATGGACAAGTATTCCGAGGCACAGTAAATGATATAATGGCGGAATTAAAACGATGAGAACTCTTGTTTTAGCATCTTCTTTCAAACGAGCTTTCAAATCGTTAATTCGCCAAAAACCTGAAATGGAGGAAAAAATAGCTGCGCGATTAGAACTATTAGTAAACGATCCATTTGATCCGTCACTTAAGACTCATAAACTGAAAGGTAAGTTATCTGGTGCATGGGCTTGTACTGTAGAGTACGACTGTCGAATAGTATTTAATTTCCAGAAATATTCAGATTCAGATATCGAAGAAATACTTTTAATTGATATTGGTAGCCATGACGAAGTTTATTGAGTTCATCCTTTAAACAAAGAACGTAATATTCTCCTCAATGAGGAGAATATAGAATTACTCTAAATCAATAAGCGATCGCACCAGAGAAAAATAAGAGTGCGTTCGCGTAGCGTGCCGTTAGGCATATCGCTTTTTCATTTTAGGCGATCGCTAATCTGAAAAAAGAGAGTGCGATCGCTTATCATAGAGATCGGATTAAACCTATTAACTCAATAGTCAATGCAGATCACGGTTGAAATTCCTGATGAAATTGCTCAACGTCTAGACCAAAACTGGGGTAGTCTCTCCCGTCGGCTCCTAGAAGTAATTGTTGCTGATGCTTACAACTGTGGCAAAGTCAACACTGCGGAAGTGCGGCAAATACTTAATTTATCATCTCGCCTTGAAACTCACGCCTTTTTGAAGCGAATGGGTGTTTACCTGAACTATGACGAAGCAGAATTAGAACAAGATCTTCAAACTCTTCAGGAGTTTAGAGGAGAATGATTGTAGTTTCTGACACTTCTGGAATTTGTTATTTGTTGCTAATAAACCAGATTGAAATATTACCAGTTTTGTACAACTTTGTCACCATTCCTCAAACTGTGGCTGATGAATTGAGTGCATCATCATCGCCACCTATAGTAATAAACTGGATTACTAACCCTCCCGATTGGCTTCAGATACAAGTGAGCGAAATTGTTCCAACTATTGAACTGGAAAAACTCGATCCGGGCGAACGAGAGGCTATTTTACTTGCAGAACAACTGAAAGCAGATTTGGTGATTTTGGACGACAAAGCAGCAAGACGAATTGCAATGGAACGTGGATTAAGAATTATTGGGCTTCTGGGTATTTTGAAAGACGCTGCTAGATCGGGATTACTGGATTTAGAAACAAGTTTTGCACAGTTGCGAGAGGTTGGTTTTTGGGTTGCACCGAGTTTGCTGGAACAATTGTTGACAGAAGAGTAGTTAAAAACTATAACTTGGGATCGCATTACAAAAAAAGAGCGATCGCACCTGAGAAAAAATCAAGTACAATCGCTTTTTCATTTCAGGCGATCGCTCATCTGAAAAAAGAGAGTGCGATCGCATTTTCAAGTAAGCTATATAATGCCTACTACAACTCGTCAATTGTCACCAAACCGCCTTCAGTAAACTGTACTACAAGTTCATGTTCCTCTAGCAAGGCAGTTCCCAGTAAAGGTCTTCGCCCTGTTGCAAGTACACTAACTTCCCGTTCTTCCCCATTCCAGATCACAACTGCTTCATGGACTGGCAATAAAACTTCACTGTTGTCTGCTAAGTTTGCCGGAAGATCGTAGATGAAAGGAAACCTCAATAATGAAACTGCTTCTGGGGGCAAGCAAAGATGTCCTGTAAATCCTGTATCGATCGCAAATTCAATTGGTATAGTTGAGCCGTTAGAGAGGAGAAATGTCAAAGTTACAGTTGGGTGTCTATCAGTCACGATACCTGAAATCACTTGGAAACGCGCTCCATAACTCCACCGAATGATACAGCTACGTTGTATCCAATGCGAATGCCGAAAAGACGAGCATTTGGATGTTTTTCGCCGAGTTTGCGGGCTGCTTTTAGCCCATTTTCATCTACTTCGTATTCTCCTGATTCAATGTCAATGATTGCCATCTTGCCTATGTTTTCATCCACTTCTACTTGTTGACGGATGCTGTTTTCGTACAGTTGTCTTGCACGTTTTGCCACTTCTTCACGGCTTAAAAGGATTACTTGCATAGTTTCGCGCTTCCCGATCGCTACTCTGATTTCTAGGAACTTCTTTGCTTTATGATATCTTACGGCTAAACTGGGTGGCGATCGCTCATCTGAAAAAAGAGAGTGCGATCGCTGTTTTTATTTTAGGCGATCTCTATCTATCCAATCATAACATTCCCCTGATAGAAATAGATAAGATTGGAGTGAGAAGAGATGTTGGGTTTTTGTGCTTTAAAGTAATATATGAAGAGCAATCGCAATAAGCTCCCTATTATAACTCTTCACGCTTATTTTGCAGTTCCTTAAGTTCAGAGTATAGTGAATACAACTCAGCTATCTCCTTATCATGTTTTCGTTTAAACTCTTCAAAATTTTCCTGCAAAGCCCGTAGCTTTGTTTCATAATCATCTGACTTATGGCTAAAAACATTAGGGATTTTCCCCATCTCCCCTGCCAAAAAAGAACTGATAGAATCTAAAAGATTGCTGCCTTCAAGAGGTTGCAGTGGTTCATCAGATTGTTTAGAGTAAATTTTCAAACTATCAATATTAGGTAGGGCAATGTTGAAAAACCTACTTTCTAGGATACTTTTTTCGGGAATTGAATTGATTAAAATTGATTCTGGTTTAGGATTTCCAGGAAGTTGACCAATCCAAATACTTTGAGGCTTTTTACAGATAGCTGCCGCTGTCCACAACTGTTGTATATATGCTTCTGTATTCGGCTGTAGTGCAAGCTTTCTAGGGTCTGTATTCAAAATAGGTAAGGTGTCAATTTTGGGATGTGGATCGAGCAACCATTCTAGCGATTCTTCAGCAGTATATGACACAAGTGTTGGAGGGCTTTTACTTTCTTCTAGCCATTTTGGATAAATATACTGACAGAGGGGTTTGAAGATGTCTAGGTCAAAACTGATTGGCGGTAGTTCTGAAATATCTGAGGTTCTCTTAATGACATATCCTAAGAATGTAAATGCAATCAGGCGAGCATTCCCAGTCTGATAGTCCATTAAATCTTTCGCCTTCTCAGCTTCTTGACTTAAATACTTTTCTGCCAAATCTTTCCTTTCATTCTCAGTTAGGAGTTTTCTTAAATTACATAACACCCCAAAAACATAGTGCTGGTGATCGCTCAAAAATACACGCTGTAGCAATTCTACAGGTGGGCTAAGAGACTGCACTGCGATCGCTGTCTTAACTTCTTTTATATGAGATATTACCCACTTTGTTTTCTCCTCAGTAAAGTCATCAGGAACCGCAATAATTCGGTAATCAAACTTGTAAGTTCTTGTATAGATGAAAGCAGACCAGCCTATCTTTAGAGACATAGTGTTACAATGAAGTTAATTAACAAACGAAACGCAAAGTAAAATGTACAGGAAGAGTTTTTTATGATGCCTCACCAGCATTTTTAAGAAAATGTAAAAATTTTATAGTTTAGCCCATTTTAGTAGGCTGGTAATTCGCTGATTACCAGCATATATTGGTACACTAGCAAGCTCTAGATCGAGTTGCTGAATTCGGTTCTTAATCTCTGTTTCCTCTACGTTAGTGTCTATTATTTTTGATAAAAACCCCCAGTTTCCTTTTGGTTTTGCCAGTCCATTTGCGTGTTTGATGAGTTTGCACAACACACCAAACGTAACAGGAAGGTGTACCTCTATAGGATCGATTTCCCCTGAGTCTGGTTTCTCAGCAAGTTCTTTCCCTAAAGATACTCCAATAATACCTGTCAACCAAGGTGAACCAGGTACAAATAGTGTTTTAAAGAATTTTTTGATGACTTCAACTGCATTTTCTTTAATAGAACCATTAAAGTTATCTAGTAAGTCAGCCTTTGTTACTACAATTGCCACTGGAAAAGGGTTTTCAGGAGTTGAATTTTTTTTCGCTGCAACTTCTGTCATTAAAGCATTCATTACCCCAACCCTTGCCTTTAAAGCGGCTCCTGGAGTAAACCCTTTGGCTAGATATTCAGCAGAAAGACATAAGAACAGACAATCTGAAGTACAAAGTTCTTCAACAAGCGATTTGCGCTCCTCATTATCCTCATCATCATCCAGAGCGCCACCACGATAATCCACCCAGTTAAACTTGGCAAAAGTTTTGTTAGCATAGTTGAAGTTGAAGGAGTAGCCAACTGTCACATCTGTACCAGCAGGCCAGCGTTCTGACCCTTCTCCCTCACACATTTTCATCCACTGTTCTTCGATTGTCCTAGCTTGATTATGCTTCACAGAAGTGATTGTAAAACCGGAATCAGTACCAACAGTTTGCATATAAACCTGCATTCCAATCATGTAGCAGGTTTTCCCTGTTCCTGAAGTTCCCAGCATCATAATTTTGGTGTCTAATGGCATTCTGATAATCTCCTCTATCTCGGTTTTCATCCTTTCTACATCTTCAATAAATGACTGTTTCCCTGATTTCCAAGCTTGTATTAACCGCTCTTTGATTTCTGAAGACAGTGGAATATTTTCTAATTCTTCAAGAAATTCCTGCTTTACCGATCTCCAAGCTTGTACTAACCGCTGTATGATTTCTGAACGCAGCATTTTAGTTGGGACAAACGTCCTCAAGGGAATAAACTTGAGTTTTATCCAGACTAGCAATTAATTTTTCCTTTTCAGCTTGCTAAAAATCTGGTAATTATCGGGACTTTTCCAATTGATGATCTGCTCGAAAATTGGAAAAGATTGGGAAATATTGGGAAATGTGGAGAAACATTGGATACAATACCACCAACCCACATATCTACCCGACTGTATGAACCTTGAGGAAATGCTAAAACTTGCAGACGAACTCGTATTTGCTAGAACAGGTAAGCATCTTAATGATTTGCAAAAAACGATTCTGCGAGGGACGTGGGAAAATGAGGAATACAAAGAAATTGCTCAAAAGGTTAAACTTTCCGAGGATCGTGTTAGAGAGGTAGGAATGGAATTATGGCAAATACTTTCACAAGAGTTGGGCGAAAAAGTTAAGAAATCAAATATTCGAGCATCAATGGAGAGATTGCAAGTCTCCATAGTTTCACATTTGGAACAGCATCACAATCAAATCGGTAGTTTCAACATTTCTGGAGAAAGTAAACACCCGCCAAATATACCAAACTCACAGGCAGATAATGAGGAAACAGCTAACTCGAAACCAACTAAAACCTCGCATCAAGATTTAAGTGAAATGCCGGAGTTAGGTGCTTTTTACGATCGCACCCCCCAACTAGAAACCCTAAAAACATTAATCTTAGAACAAGGCTGTCGCTTAATAGCATTAACAGGTATCAGCGGTATCGGCAAAACCACATTAGCAGCGCAACTCGTACAACAAATAAAAGATGAATTTGACTATGTTATTTGGTGCAATTTTGAAACTTCTCCCACTTTAGCTGAATTTCAAGATAAATTAATCCAGTTTTTCTCGCAGTCGGAAAAGCTAGATACACCTGAAACTAACCAAAAAGCTTTACCGTTAATTAAGTATTTACAAAAATATCGCTGTTTAGTAGTTTTGGATGACATTCACAACCTTTTCAGTAGCGGTGAATTAGCCGGAAAGTATAAACTAGGATATGAAGAATATCGCTGTTTATTTAAGAACATAGAAACATTATCTCATCAAAGTTGCTTTTTGTTAATTGGTTGGGAACAACCCAGAGAAGTGACTCAAGTTAAAAACCAAAATCCTGCTATTTGTACTTTACAACTTACTGGTTTAGATATTGAACCTGCACGGGAATTACTCAGACATTACGGATTAGGAGAAATTGAGAATTACTCAGCAATTATTCATCGCTACCAAGGCAACCCATTCTGGTTAAAAAGTGTGGGGAATCTGTTTCAAGAGTTGGGAGAAGGTGTGACTGAGATATTACAAGATGAGACTATTTTATTACCGGAAGATTTGCAAGATAGTTTACAACAAACGATTAGTCGCTTATCAGATTGGGAAAAAGAAGTTCTTTCTTTGATGGCGAGAGAAGGTGACGGAATTAAATTGGTAAAATTAATAGAAAATACCAAAATTCCCCCGTCAGATTTAGTGAATGTCGTGCAATCTTTATGGCGGCGCTGTTTGATAGAACAACAGGGAAATTGTTACATTTTGCCAGAGGTATGGAGGCAATATATTAAAGGTTTATGTAGGGACACGGCATCATAGATATTTTGGACAAACAGATGAAAATTAATTATGCCGTGTTCCTACTGGAACGTTAATTTTCTGGCATTTCCATCATCTTGAAAACGTTGTTCGCCAATACCAACAACCTCTACAATTACTTCTCGATTTGGTGGTTTCCATTCTCCTTGGCGTGCGGCAATTTCTACAATTATTTGTTGTTCTTGATGGTAAACTTTGTAATTTGTCGTGGCATAAATGCCATTTTCGTAATCGAAACTTTCGCCGTCGTCTTCATAGAAAGTTAACTCGCCACTTGCACCTGGGTAAATTCGCAAAGTTAAAGGATCAACGGGTATTTCCCCCACATATTGCATCACAGGAGACATGGGAATTATTGCACCTGCACGGACGAAAAGCGGCATTTTTTCTAATGGTGCATCTGCTAAAATATGGGTTGCACCTTCATACTTTTCACCCGTCCACCAATCATACCAAATTCCTGCGGGTAAATACACTGCCCGACATTCCACCCCCGGACGATAAATTGGTGCAGCTAAGATATTTGAACCGAGTAATACTTGATCGTAAAGATGATAAGTTTTCTGGTCATTTGGATAATGATAAACTAGCGGTCTTAAAATTGGTGCGCCTGTGGTTGCTGCTTCCCAAAAAAGTGTGTAAATGTAAGGGATTAGCTGATAGCGTAACTCGATATATTCTCGACAAATCTTTTCTACTTTTTCCCCAAAAACCCAAGGTTCATGTCTTGCTGTAGTTAACGCCGAATGTCCGCGCATTAATGGGTAAAGTATGCCTACTTGCATCCAACGGGCGAACATTTCCGCTGTGGCATTGCCAGCAAAACCGCCAATATCACAACCAACAAATGCAACTCCTGATAATCCCATGTTACACAGCATTGGCAGGGACATTTCTAAATGTTCCCACAAAGATTGATTGTCGCCCATCCAAACTGATGACCATTTTTGAATGCCTGCAAAACCCGATCGCGTCAACACAAAAGAACGTTTTTCCCGATGTTTTTTCAACCCTTGAAAACAAGCTTTTGACATCGATAAACCATATAAATTATGTGCTTCGGCGTGGGTTGTGCGTTCATCTTTTGGCCCTTGGGGGGCATCTAAAGGAAACCAAATTTTATTACCTGGATCTCCGAAAGGTCGATCGTCTAAAGCAGGTTCATTCATATCATTCCAAATTCCCGCAACTCCAATATCTGTGAGAGATTTTTGTAAGTCTCCCCACCAATTTTGTACATGAGGATTGAGGAAATCAGGAAATACTGCTTTATCGGGCCAAACATAACCATGAAACAATTTTCCATCAGCTTTTCTGACAAAGCAATCTTGTTCAATTCCTTGGTCAAAAACATGATAATCTGCTTCTGGTTCGTACTTGACTCCTGGATCGATAATTGTGACAGTTTTAAAACCATTATTTGTTAAATCTTGAATTAATTTTTCTGGTTCCGGGAAACGTTTGGGACTCCAAGTAAACACCCGATAACCGTGCATATAATCAATGTCTAAATGGATAACATCGCAGGGAATTTTGCGCGATCGAAATTCTTCTGCTAACTCCCTAACTACGGTTTCTGACTCATAACTCCAGCGACATTGATGATATCCCAAAGACCACTTTGGCGGCATGGGCATTCTTCCAGTTAGTTCGGTATAAGTGCGAAGAATTTCGGGAATTTCCGGGCCATAAATAATGTAATAATCTAACTCTGGGGCGTGAGTTCCCATTTGCAAAATTCCCGGTTGTTCGGCACCAATATTAAATTGACTCCAATAAGTAGTGTTAAAGAAAATCCCATAAGCAAATCCTGTTTCCTGTTCATCGGGGCGCAAAGCAATAAAAAAGGGAATTGCTTGATACATTTCATCGGTAAGAACGCCGTAATCTAAAGCATCAACCGTCCAATTAGTTTTGATTTCACTTAATTTATTGAGTAAACCTGTGCGTTCCCCAAAACCATAAAAATTTTCGTTAGGTTCGATTTTTTTCCAAGCTGCAACACTACCCATACGCCAACCCATATTTAACTGTGCATCATGGGCGAAGGGACGGTTATATTTATCAAAACAAGCGATCGCACAAGGTTGACGTTGAATGTAAACTCGAATTTGGTCGGTTTCAATCTCGATTTTTTCTGGTGTTTCGCGGATTTCAAATTTTACCTGTAACCATTTTGGATCGTCCTTAGTAATGGCCCAAGAACGACGGGGAAAAATGTCACCCATGGGTGACATTTTTACTCGGACAAGGTTAGGTGCTAGGATAGCGATCGCCACAGTTGCCCCAACACACTCACATAAAACGCCACGTTCATCGCGTTTAACAGTTTGTACCGCCCCAATAGATGACCAAGCTTGTTCATTTACGGGTAATTGTCCGAAGTATTGTGGCATAACTTAAATTTTTAGCAGCTTTAAGCATCTAACAACCAACTAGGGAATGCGATCACCTATCGCGAGGTAGGTTTAAGTATTTTGGACTGATGTTCTAGAATTATAGGGAGCTATTACAAAAATTGATAATTAATCGAACAGAAGATGCAAGTTATGAAGAAGATTTGGCTAAAGATGTCCTAGAAATTATTACTGTATTCTCTGCCAGATTGTACGGCAGTCGCAGTCATAAAAACAAAAAAGTCGTAGAGGAGTTAAGAGAAATTGCTCAAAAGCTTTAAGACAAGACTAAACCTAAACAACAAACAACGAACTTTGGCGGCTTCACACGCTGGAGTTTCTCGTCACGCCTGGAATTGGGGGTTAGATATTTGTCTAAAAGCAATGGATGCTGGCATGAAATTACCAACAGCTATCGACTTGCATAAGCGATTGGTAGCAGAAGTGAAAT
>NZ_JBHFNQ010000014.1:0-2022 GCF_041929345.1 Floridaenema aerugineum BLCC-F46 | reverse complement strand
GTGGAATCTTTGACTTTATTGAATGAACAAACTGCTCAATTAATGTCATTAAGTCCACATAAACGACCTTATTATCAGCGAGGTCGAAGAGCCGAGATGCTTATCCGGTCTACCTTTTAGCCATAGTTGTCACCCCGTCAGATGGTACTCATGAATTTTTTCCTTTATTAGTTGGTAAAATTCCGGCTGTTTAGGGTAGCTTTGATGCGAATTAGCTCAACTTAAATCACAGCCAAATTCAAAAACGAATTGACTTAAATTATAAAGAATCAAGTAATCTGACTAGCGCCTATCTTAACTAGTCAGATTACAAACTACGAATTGTCGGTCAAGTTACTGTAGAATATCTATAAAGTATTTCATACTTTTTTCTGAAAGACAAGTTATTTTGATTAAATAGTGTGAATTAAAACTAAAGAAATTGAACTACCAAGTAACCACAGCATTGATCATTGGCGCTGGTAGCGGACTCAGTGCATCTATAGCCCGCTTGTTTGCGGCAGAGGGCATGACTATTGCTCTGGCACCCAGGCAAGTTGATAAACTCAGCACCTTGTCTGAGGAGATTGGAGCCGCAAGCTTTATCTGTGATGCCAGCAAACCTGATGAAGTGAACGAATTATTTAATCAAGTTGAACAAAAGTTGGGTGTGCCAACAGTCGTAGTTTATAATCCGAGCTTACGAATTCCGGGGGCGCTAATTGAGCTTGATCCGATCGAAGTCGCTAAATCATTAGAAATTACGGCTTACGGTGGGTTTTTGGTAGCACAGGCAGCAGCCAAACAAATGTTAAAGTTAGGCTCTGGGGCAATTTTCTTCACAGGTGCTTCCGCTAGTGTCAAAGGTTATCCTCGCTCTGCGCCGTTTGCGATGGGTAAATTTGCCTTGCGGGGTTTAGCTCAAAGTATTGCCCGTGAATTGGCTCCCCAAAATATTCACGTCGCACATTTTGTAATTGATGGGGTAATTCGTTCGGCTACACGCTTGGAACCACCTGACAAGCCGGATAGTTTTCTCGATCCAGATGCGATCGCCCAAACCTATCTCAACATCTTGCGTCAACCTCGCAGTGCTTGGACTTATGAAGTAGAATTGCGCCCTTGGGTTGAAAAATTTTAATTGATCAAGTTGTAATTAAGAAGCAATTCTCGATCTCATTTTTGTTATTTTAGGGAACTTAAATCCATGATCGAACTTTACTATTGGACAACACCAAACGGACACAAAATTACCATCTTTTTAGAAGAAATTGGATTACCTTACACTTTATTTCCCATAAATATTGGTGCAGGGGATCAATTTAAACCAGAGTTTTTGAAGATTTCCCCCAATAATCGGATTCCGGCGATTATCGATCGCAAACCTGTTGATGGTGGCGAACCAATTTCAGTATTTGAATCAGGAGCAATTCTGCTTTATTTAGCAGAAAAAACCGGAAAGTTAATTCCTGCTAGTATTCGCGATCGCGTCGAAGTTTTGCAATGGCTTTTCTGGCAAATGGGCGGACTTGGGCCGATGGCAGGTCAGAATCATCATTTCACCCAGTACGCGCCGGAAAAAATTCCTTATGCAATCAATCGCTATGTGAATGAAACTGGGCGTTTGTATGCAGTTTTGGATAAACGATTGAGCGATCGGGAATTTGTAGCGGGTGAGTATTCGATCGCTGACATTGCCATATATCCTTGGATTGTTCCCTACGAACGGCAAAATCAAAAATTAGAAAATTTTCCCAATCTACAACGCTGGTTTGAAGCAATTAAAGCACGTCCGGCAACAATTCGTGCTTACGAAAAAGCAGAGGCGTTTAAAGAACAAGCAATAAGTCCTGAACAAGCGCGGGAATTATTATTTAACCAATCTGCCAATACAGTAAAACGTTAAGCCGAAAAAATTATCAGGTACGTTGTTGGGGGGTGGGTGCGGGAAAATAAAAAAATGAAAAAAACAACCCAAACAAAAAAAAATTTAATTTTTTTGGGGGGAAAAAACAAAAAAAAAAACCAAAAAAAAAAAAAAAA
>NZ_JBHFNQ010000139.1:0-13111 GCF_041929345.1 Floridaenema aerugineum BLCC-F46 | reverse complement strand
ACTGTTTAAATTTCACCAAAATTTACAACAAGAAAATCGCGACTTTTTAACAGCTACCCATGAACAGCGGATGACTAATGCTCAGGAACAAAACCAACGGCTACGTCAATTCCGTCGGGATCTGTTTATTAGTATTTTTGGCATTCCTAGTTCTAGCCCTCCGGCAAAACAGCCCCAGGCTTCATCAAAACAGCCAACTCCGGCTGAGTCTTGAGCTAAAAAATAAATTACCCCAGTCTGCTAGCAGCTTTTGCTTTTGAGACTGGGGAGTAAATAATCAAAAACAACAAATGAGTTTTAGGTTTTTTTTGTGACCTTCTCTGCTGCTACTGAGTACCTAAAACTCAGAAAAGCAACAGAGTTCCCCACCTCACGGTAATGGGCTTCCTGCTTCCAAGGGAGAAACACTTCTTTACCCTCAGCAGGCAGAGGCGATTAGTCTCACCGCCACCTAAACCTTCCCAAAAATTGTGGAGTAAGTAACGTTTTAACCTTCTCTACATCATAGCACGTAACTTTACAATTCGTAAACTAACTTGCGAAAAAACTATCTAATCAACACCACCTAAAATATGACTGTTGCCGAAACCAATACTAGAAGAGCAGTTCTGCGCGTCCGCCCCGGTCAATTTGTAGCTACACCTTCCATTCAGCAAGTTGCTACTCGCGCCCTGCGTTACCTCCAATCCGGTTTCTCCGTTCATCTGTGCGGACCTGCTGGAACAGGTAAAACTACCCTGGCAATGCACCTAGCCAACTGCCTAGCCCGACCAATCATGCTGATTTTCGGAGATGACGACTTTACAAGTTCAGACTTAATTGGCAGTCAATCTGGCTATACGCACAAAAAACTACTCGATAATTATATCCATAATGTTCTCAAAGTTGAAGACGAACTGAAACAAAACTGGGTTGATTCTCGATTGACGATGGCTTGTCGGGAAGGATTCACCTTAGTTTATGACGAATTTAACCGTTCTCGACCGGAAGTAAACAACGTTTTACTCTCGGCATTAGAGGAAAAAATTCTCACTTTGCCACCCAGTAGTAATCAACCAGATTATCTCCAAGTTCATCCCGAATTCCGAGCGATTTTTACCTCTAATCCTGAAGAATATTGCGGTGTCCACTCAACTCAGGATGCCTTAATGGATAGATTAGTAACTATTAATATGCCCGAACCGGATGAGTTGACCCAAACCGAAATTCTGGTACAGAAAACGGGAATTAGCCGCGAAGATGCTTTATTGATTGTGCGTCTAGTAAAAACATTTCGTCTCCAAACTGGGGCGGAAAAAACTTCCGGTTTACGCTCTTGTTTGATGATTGGCAAAGTTTGTGGAGAACACGAAATAGTCGCTAAGCCATCCAACGCTGATTTCCGCGATATTTGTGCTGATGTGTTATTCTCGCGCACTAATTTATCCTTGAGCGAATCAAGTAGTATTTTCTGGGAACTGCTTAACAAAATCGAGGCAGAAACGTTAAATTTTTCCGCAGAGCCTCCAATTCCTGTAGTAGAAGAACCTGTTTCTCTGGAAAATTTAGTTGACCACGAACAACAAATTCACAAGTATTTACAAGAGAAACAAAAAGCTGATTTTAATGAAATTCACCGAGCTTTAAATCTGAGCCGAAGCCAGATAAAAGTTGCCTTGGATTCTCTGGTTCAAAAGAAATTACTGAATAAGCAAGACCGTTTTTTCACCCTTTTTGAGTTAAACGAATCGTGACTTCCTCTATTCTGCCGACACGCCCCCAAACTAACTCTAGTCGAGCTATTACTACATCCACTCAAGGTTCTACTTTAGCGGATATTCTCGAACGAGTTTTAGATAAGGGAATTGTGATTGCTGGGGATATTTCGGTATCCATTGCTAGCACTGAACTTCTGCATATCCGAATTCGCTTGTTGATTTCCTCGGTTGATAAAGCGAAGGAAATGGGAATAAATTGGTGGGAAAATGACCCCTATCTCAGTAGCAAATCTCAAGCTTTAATCGCGGAAAATCAACAACTTTTAGCCAGATTGGAAAATTTAGAAACCGAACTGCTGGCGCTAAAATCTGCAAACGACTATCAACCTCCAAACAACAATCAACCTCAATCACGGAGCAAGAGAACCAAATGATTACCATCAAAACAATGAAGGACATTCCCAGCATTCAGGAAATTCCCAACTTGCACAATAGCAAGTCTCTGATATGCTTACCTCATGTGCGACTTTCTGCTATTGAACCGCGTCGCCAAAAACTTCATAAATAACTTTTATCATGGCATTAACTTGCACCCCTTGTGAAAATTCTCCTGAAGTTTTCTCCGCTCCTGACAAAGTTGACAGTAAAGCGGGTTTAGCTCCTTTACTGTTAACTGTTGTCGAACTGGTACGCCAACTACTAGAAGCACAAATCATTCGGCGGATGGAAGCAGGAATTCTCAGCGAATCAGATTTGGATCGAGCCGCAGAAAGTTTACAACAATTGGAAGCGCAAGTTCTCCATTTGTGCGAGATTTTTGAAGTTAATCCCGCTGATTTGAATGTCAATCTCGGAGAATTCGGAACGCTTTTACCGCCACCAGGAAGTTACTATCCGGGGAAAAGTGGTAATAATCCCTCGATTTTGGAACTCTTAGACCGACTTTTAAATACTGGAATTGTAGTAGAAGGTGATGTGGATTTAGGGTTGGCGAAACTCAACTTAATCCACGCGCAACTAAGGTTAGTTTTAACATCAAAGCCCGCTTAATTAAAAATTTGAGAACCTATGGATTTTGGTCTTTACTTATACGGCATTTTTCCTGAAGTTATCCCCGAACAATTCGCGTTAGAAGGAATGGATAAACAACCAGTACATAGCGCACTTATTGAGGGTTTTAGTTTTTTGTATTCGGTAGCTAAACAGGAAAAATATTTGGCTTCCCGACGCAATTTAATTTGCCATGAAAAAGTTTTAGAAGAATTAATGAATGAAGGTTTCCGCACGCTTCTACCTTTGCGTTTTGGCATGGTAGTTAAAACTTGGGAAACGATTACAGAACAGCTAACTAAACCCTATCAAGATAAGCTTAAAGATTTATTCGCTAAATTAGCTGGAAGGCGCGAAGTTAGTGTGAAAATTTTTTGGGATGGTAACTCCGAATTGCAAGCACTACTTTCTGTAAATCAGGAATTGAAACAGAGGCGTGATGCCATGTCAGGTAAAAATTTGAGTATGGAGGAGGTGATTGATATCGGTCAAATGATTGAACAAGGTTTGTCGCTTCGCAAACAAGAGGTAATTCAAGCTTTCCGAAATGAGTTAAATTCTTTGGCTTTGGAAGTGGTGGAAAATGACCCGATGACTGAAGGAATGATTTACAACACTGCTTATTTGATTCCTTGGGATGCGGAAGCTGAATTTAGCGATCGCGTCGAAGCTATTGACCAAAAATTTGCCGATCGCTTGCGAATTCGCTACAACAATCTTACCGCCCCTTATACATTCGCGCAACTCGTTTAACAGGAGTCAGAGTGATGTCTCTGAAACTTTTACTATTTCCCATTTTTGGACCTATTACTGGTTTGGCGTGGATCGGACAGCAAATTCAAGAACGTGCCAATACTGAATATGATGCTACCGAAAATTTGCACAAACAGCTATTAGCTTTACAGCTGGCATTCGATCTTGGTGATATTTCGGAAGAGGAATTTGAAATTCAAGAAGAAGAATTATTAGGCTTGATTCAAACTCTAGAAGAGGAGGCAGCACAATTAGAAGATAACTAAATTTTTAGCTCTTGGTTCTCTACTTTGTTATTCCCGCTAGGATTAAGAAACCCGCCACAGCGGGTTTCTTCCATATTTAATATTCCAAGTAGTAAGTTTGAAATTTACTTACCTCGACAACAGGTTCAGAACTAGCGGTGTTTTTCGGAGAATTAGGCTCAACATTACGTAAATCTTGAATCGCTTTTTCGATACTGTTTCTTTGGCTATCTAAGACACTTAGCCTTTGTTTCAACTGTTGAACTCGCTGTTCCATAAAGATTAGCTCTTGCTGGATACGCTGTTCTTCTGTCACCAACTTATAAAGCTCAAGCTGTTTAGATGCCTGCGAATTATTGCGAGGCATGGTGCTAATTTTGGGACGAATACTTCCGCGAACTCGAATATTTGACATAACTAATTTAGAGATGGTTTATAATATTATAACTAGTAAATCTTGGCTGGAAATATAATTGCTAAAAATCCTCACAATCAAAATGGAGACTTTGTAAAAAACTGTAAAACTACACGGATTACTGATGATGGAACTGTATAATCTCTATAGTTACGCTTTTTTGAAAACCCCTACGGCTGCTCTAGAAATTCCCATAGGCATCGCGGGTGAGTTATTCCTAATTAATGGTGGTAACATCTCGGCTTTAGTGGAAGCGGAAGTATCTTTATCATCGCTACAAAACGATGATAAAGAATTAATTGCAGCGGTTTTATCCCACGATCGCGTTATTTGCGATCTCTTCCGTCAAACGACTATTTTACCCTTACGCTTCGGGACATCTTTTGTTTCTCAAGAAAAATTGCTGCTTCATTTAGAAGCTCACCAAAATGAATATTTAGAAAAGATTCACGAACTAAAGGGTAAAGCTGAATATATTTTAAAATTTACACCTCGAAAGTTAGAGGAACCAGCTATCCCTTCTGAAGTCGGGGGAAAACAGTATTTTTTAGCCAAGAAACAGCGTTACCAACATCAGCAAGACTTTCATATCTTGCAAACAGCAGAATGGGAGAATGCCGTTCATCTAATTACCTATATCCATAAATCAGCAATTATTTTTTCCTCCCCGGGTGAAGAAACACGAATTTTTCTTTTAGTCAATCAAACTGAAGAAAACTTACTAAAAACCCAGTTTCGCAATTGGCAAAGAGCTTGTCCCCGTTGGCAATTACAACTAGGTGAAGCTTTACCTCCTTATCACTTTATCTAACCAGTGAATTTATGACAAGTCAGAGCTTTTTTAATCACCAAATAAACCAATATGACTCGCTGCACTTAGCGATGTTCAGCGGTAAAGGAGGAGTGGGAAAAACTACTCTTTCCTGTGGGTTTGCCAGACGTTGGGCAAAATTATTTCCTGATGAGCAAATATTATTGATATCCACTGACCCCGCTCATTCTTTGGGAGATGTGTTGCAAGTGAAGGTAGAAGATAAAGCTTTACCTTTAGATGATTTACCAAATTTGAGTGTTAGAGCCTTAAATGCGGGGAAATTACTCTTAGAATTTAAGGCTAAATATGGAAAGTTTTTAGAATTATTAGTTGAACGGGGTAGTTTTGTTGAAGGGGAAGATTTAACGCCTGTTTGGGATTTAGAATGGCCGGGGTTAGACGAACTAATGGGTTTGTTAGAAATCCAACGCTTGTTAACAGAAAAAGTTGTGGATAGAGTAGTGGTTGATATGGCTCCTTCCGGTCATACTCTAAACTTATTAGGCATTAAAGATTTTTTAGATGTAATTTTAAATTCCTTGGAATTATTCCAAGAAAAACATCGGGTGATTACCCAAACTTTTAAGGGAACTTACAATGCAGATGAAGTAGATGATTTTTTAATTCAGATGAAATCTGAGTTAACCGAAGGAAAGAAATTGCTCCAAGATCAGAATTGTACTACTTGTTTGGTAGTGGCGATCGCCGAACCAATGAGTCTCCTAGAAACCGCTAGATTTATTGACAGTTTGTTAACCTTAGAAATCCCTTGTGGGGGATTGTTAATTAACCGAATTTTACCTGAATCGGATTTAGATTTAGACCGCTATAGCGAACAACAGATTTTACTGGATAAATTCCTCAATCTACCGGGACACCAGCCAATTTTTACGGTTCCCCAACAAGCAGTAGAACCTTTGGGAGGGACAGCTTTAGATGATATTATCAATCAAATTCAGAAGATCGATCGCGTAGAATTAGCCGCACCACCGTCAATAGAATGGCCGAAAAAAATCCCCCCCTGTTTCAATGATTTTATTGCCGAAGGACGACAATTAATTTTAATTGGTGGTAAAGGTGGAGTCGGAAAAACCACTGTAGCAGCGGCTATCGGTTGGGCATTAGCTAATCGCTATCCTCAGAAAAATATTCGGATGATTTCCATAGACCCTGCCCATTCTTTGGGAGATGCCTTTGGCGAAAATTTGCATCACGAACCAACTCAATTAACTCCTAATTTAAGCGGTCAAGAAGTAAATGCCGAGATTGTTTTAGAACAATTTCGCAATGATTATTTGTGGGAATTAGCCGAAATGATTAGTGGGGAAGGAACTGAATCAGGGTCAATAAAACTTGCTTACAGTCCAGAAGCTTGGCGACAAATTGTTGCCCAAGCTTTACCCGGTATTGATGAAATGTTATCTTTAGTAACGGTCATGGATTTGTTAGACCAGAAACAGCAAGATTTAATTATTTTAGATACTGCTCCTACTGGTCATCTACTCCGCTTTTTAGAAATGCCAACTGCCTTGGGAGATTGGTTAGCTTGGATCTTCAAATTGTGGATGAAATATCAAAATGTGTTGGGGCGAGTAGATTTAATGGGGCGGTTGCGAAATTTAAGACAGCAAGTAATGCAAGCGCAAAAGAAATTAAAAGACCCCCGACACACAGAATTTATTGGGGTTGTGCAAGCGCAAACAGCGATTATTGCTGAACAAGTGCGACTCACAGCTTCCTTACAAAAAATGGGAGTTTCACAGCGTTATGTGGTGCATAACCGCTATAGCCCAGATGTGGAAATTCATCCGCAATTGTTTGCCGAACAAACTATTGTTCGCTTACCCAATTTACCTCGGTCTGTTCCCCCAATAGACCGGATTAAAGGAGCAGCCAATCTCCTATTTTAGGTTAGTTAAGTCAGTGGAGTAAATAAGAGAGGGATTTTATGAGCGATTTATTCAAAGGCTTTGAACAATTAGTAGAATTAGCCAAAGTCTTAGAAGAAAAAATTGACAAGGGAGAAATTAAGACGGAGATGCAGTTTAATACTCGTCCGTTGAGTAATATTCCCCGTTCTGGAGGGATTCCCCGTCCAGGTGGAATACCCCGGACTGGGAATCCAGGTAGCGATATTGGTACCAGTCGGATTCGCACCCAACCGCCCTCTGATTCAAGTTCTGGCGATGTTAGGGGGGAGTCAGACTCAGTGAGTCCGCCGGAGGATGCTTCTTTGAAAGATATTGGTGGGTTAGGTGAGGTTCTCAAAGAACTGAAAGAATTGATTGCGATTCCTTTAAAACGCCCTGATTTGTTAGCTAAACTGGGATTGGAACCAACCCGGGGCGTGCTTTTGGTTGGCCCACCGGGGACTGGCAAAACCCTGACCGCCCGGGCGCTGGCGGAAGAGTTGGGAGTTAATTACATTGCCTTAGTTGGACCTGAAGTAATTAGTAAATATTACGGAGAAGCGGAACAAAGGTTACGGGGAATCTTTGAGAAGGCGGCGAAAAATGCTCCCTGTATCGTCTTTATTGATGAAATTGATAGTCTCGCCCCAGACCGCAGTAAGGTAGAAGGGGAAGTGGAGAAACGACTGGTTGCCCAACTGTTGAGTTTAATGGATGGGTTTGCCCAAACTAAAGGTGTGATTGTGTTGGCGGCGACTAATCGCCCGGATCATCTTGACCCGGCGTTGCGTCGTCCGGGAAGATTCGATCGGGAAGTGCAATTTCGCGTTCCTGACCGCAATGGACGTTTGGAAATTTTGCAAATTCTCACTCGTTCCATGCCTTTGGATGAGTCAGTATCCTTAGATGTAGTTGCTGATCATGCGGTCGGATTTGTTGGGGCTGATTTAAAAGCAGTTTGTCAAAAAGCAGCTTATAGTGCTTTGCGCCGTCAAGTTCCTTCCTTAGAATCCATCATCCCAGATCGGATGACGGTTTGCCAGTCGGATTTTTTGCAAGCACTTAAAGAAGTTAAACCTGCTGTACTGCGTTCTGTGGAAGTTGAGTCGCCTGATGTTGCTTGGGATGACATTGGCGGACTGTCCAATATTAAACAAACTTTGCAAGAATCTGTAGAAGGGGCACTACTGCATCCAGAATTGTATTCCCAAACCAAAGCCAAAGCACCGAAAGGAATTTTACTTTGGGGACCTCCTGGTACTGGGAAAACTTTATTAGCGAAAGCAGTTGCTTCCCAAGCGCGAGCGAATTTTATCTGTGTCAATGGGCCAGAATTACTGAGTAGGTGGGTGGGTGCTAGCGAACAGGCGGTGCGGGAGTTGTTTACTAAAGCCCGACAAGCTGCGCCTTGTGTGGTGTTTATTGATGAAATTGATACTTTAGCACCTGCCAGAGGCCGTTTTAGTGGTGATTCTGGGGTGAGCGATCGGGTTGTGGGACAATTACTTACAGAATTGGATGGTTTGCAGGTTGGCGCAACTATCTTGGTGATTGGTGCAACTAATCGTCCCGATGCTTTAGACCCAGCTTTAATCCGGGCGGGAAGATTGGATTTACAGTTAAAGGTGGATTTACCAGAACCGAACAGTCGGTTAGCAATTTTACAAGTACACAATCAAGACCGTCCTTTACATAATGTCGATTTGGTGGCTTGGGCCGAAGCGACCGAAGGTTGGAATGGTGCTGATTTGGCGTTACTATGTAATCAGGCTGCTCTAGAGGCGGTGCGTCGCTATCGTCGTGAAGGGATGACAGACCCGAGTGCTATTCGGATTACAAGTGATGATTTTAATTACGCTTATCAAGTGTTAGTAGAACAGCGTCCGGTTTGACATCCTCAGCTAATCAGCGGATGTGGGATTTGAGAACAGCGACCTCAAATCCCACATCCAAAAATCTAATGGTGATGTTTGCTGGAATCCTTACCAATGTATAAACGTCTAAAACTGGCTCTCCAGTCGGTTTGCCAGTTCAGAATCAAGGAAATTGAACTGCTGCGCCAGCGTAATGCCGAACTGGAACAACAGCTGCAACATAGTACCACTCAACTTCAAGATGCCAAAGCTGCTGTTGAGCGACAAAGGAAACAAGCTGCTTTGCTCAATCAAATTGTCCACAGGATGCGGGAAACGCTGGTTTTAGATGAAATTTTGCAAATTGCAGCTAATCAGCTACATTCTGCACTAAATGTGAGTCGTTGCCAGATTTTTCGACCGGATGCTGATAGTCAGTTGGGAATTCGCTATGTTTGTCAGTCTACCTCTGAAGGGAACTGTTTAATTGGTTTGCAGTGTGATTTTTATCGTTATTACCAAACACAGTTGATGAGTGGCGAACCTCTGGTTTTACCTCCCATCGAGGCAAGTGAACCAAGGGAATTTCTCAAAGCTCTAGAAAACTGCAATATCCGTGCTCTGATGATTGTACCACTGATTTACCAGCAACACTTCATTGGTGGAATTAGCTTAAATGAATGCCGGGGGGAGCGAGATTGGACATCAGATGAAGTGGAATTTGTCAAGAGTATTGCTGACCATTGTGCGATCGCCATTCATCAAGCTGAACTTTACCAACAAGCACAAACCGAACTCCAAGAACGTCACAAAGTCCAAGTAGCACTCAGGGAAAGTAATGAATTATTCCAACAGTTAACCGAAAATATTCACCAAGGTTTTTTCGTCACAGACCTCCAACAAAATAAATTACTTTATGCTAATCCTGCCTTTAAAGAAATTTGCGGCTTCGATGACTCGACTGACCTCGCTGAGGTCCTGATCTGGGCCGAAGGTTACTGTTCTCCAGTAGCAGATCAAAACTATTCTTTTTTCAATCCTGTTCATCCTGAAGACCGCAGCTTAGCAATCGCTGCCCTTGACTCCCTGAAATCTGGGCAACCCCACTACTGCGAATATCGCATTATCAGACCAGATGGCGATATCCTCTGGGTGAGTACTTGTCGTTTTCCCCTCAAAGATGACCAAGGCGAAGTTTACCGCATTACTGGTATTGTAGAAGATATTACCGAGCGGAAAACTGCTGAGTGGCACTTGCACCAACAAGCGGAGCGAGAACGACTCATCCGAATGGTCACCCAACGGATTCGCCAATCTCTGAATTTGGATGATATTCTCACTACCACTGTTGCCCAGGTACGGCATCTCCTGCAAACCGACCGGGTACTCGTATTTCAAATCGAGCCGGATGGTTCGGGTTTTGTGCTAGAAGAATCTGTAGGTGATGGTTGGCAAGCTCTTCTCGGACAGAATATTTTCGATTCCTGTTTTCCCAGTTATATCGAACCCTATCGTCAGGGACGAGTCCGAGCGATCGCAGATATTGATGATGGTAGCATTCTATCCTGCCATGCCGATTTTTTAAGACATTTTGATGTCCGCGCTAACTTAGTTGTTCCGATCCTCTTTCACGATCATCTTTGGGGCTTACTGATTGCCCATCATTGCGCTCATTCCCGACAATGGTCGATTGGGGAAACCGAACTGCTCAAACAAGTGGCAGACCAAGTAGCGATCGCCATCCAGCAAGCACAACTTTATAAACAAGTACAACATGAACTTGCCGATCGTATCCAGGCGGAAACTTTTCTGCGTGAGAGTGAAGCCCGGTTTCGCTTGATGGCAGACAGCGCCCCTGTACTGATTTGGTTAGCCGATTCTCAAGGAGAGTGTACGTTTTTTAACCAAACTTGGCTGAAATTCACAGGTCGCTCCCTAGCGCGAGAACTTCGGGGAAGTTGGACAGAAAGTATTCTACCCTCTGACCTGGAACACTATCTCGATATGCGTACCACTGCTATTCGAGCCAAAAACAGTTTTTTCTTAGAGTATCGCCTGCGCCGTAAAGATGGTGAGTATCGTTGGATTTTAGAAAAAGCTGTACCCCGTCTCACCCCCGGCGGTGAGCTTCTCGGTTATATCGGCTCTTGCATTGATATTACCCAGCGTAAACAAGTTGAAGCCAAGCTACAAAAACTCAATGAAGAATTAGAAATTAAAGTTCAAGAGCGCACCCAAGAATTACAGCAAACTGTAGACAGATTGGCCGAAGAAATCGTCAAGCATTGTCATACAGAAACCCAGTTGACTATTGCTTTAGAAGCAGCATTTATGGGAACTTGGGACTGGAATCTTCTCACTAATCACCTTAACTGGTCTCCCCGGACTCAATCTATTTTTGGCTTGGCTCCCGGTTCTTTCTCTGGTACTCAACAAGCTTTTATTAACTCTATCCATCCTGAAGATCTTCCTGCTGTCGGACAAAGCATCCAAGAGGCTCTATTAAATAATACACCCCTTAATTGTGAAACTCGGATTCTTTTGCCTGATGGTAATATTCGTTGGATAGCTTATATTGGTAATGTGATTTGCGATCGCGCTGGACAACCCCAACGCATGACCGGAGTAGTTATCGATATCCACGATCGTAAGCTCGCTGAAAAAGCTTTAAGAACATCCCTCAAAGAGAAAGAAGTTTTACTCAAAGAAATTCACCACCGTGTTAAGAATAATTTGCAAATTATTTCTAGCTTGCTCAAGCTCCAATCCAGTTATATTAAAGATGAACAAGTTATTGCTTTATTCTCTGAAAGTTACAATCGCGTTAGGTCTATGGCTCTGATTCATGAAAATTTGTATCACTCCCACGATTTAGCCAGAGTCGATGCTGACGATTATATTTCTCATTTAGCTAACAATTTATTCAACTCTTACAATGTTGACTCCCATTTTATTGATTTAAACATCTCCATCGCTAGTCTCAAGCTTGATATTGATACCGCAATCCCTTGTGGTTTAATCATTAATGAACTCGTTTCTAACTCTCTCAAATACGCTTTCTCTGGTAGACAAAAAGGTATTTTATCTATTAGTTTTTTCTCAGATGATAACCAGACTCTTTTTTTACAAGTTAGGGATGATGGTGTGGGATTACCTCCTGATTTTGATATTGAACAGATTCAATCTCTAGGTTTGCAGTTAGTCCTTAATCTTACCGAACAATTGACCGGAAAACTTGAGATTGATTCTACTAATGGCACTTCTTTTACTATTACATTTGTTCCCCAGACTCTTTTTCCTTTTTCATCCTAATTTACCTGTTTCTTTGACTCTCTTGGCAATTTCTCCACACCCTTTCTCACCTTCTTTAGTTTACTCCCAATCCTTTGGCTCTTCCTCTCTCACATATACTGCTTGATTACCCCTACCCTACCCTCTCTCCCCCTGTTTAATCACCTCCTCTTTTTCTTATTACTATTAACTTTCTTTCCCCAATCATTATTCCTTCTTCCCCTTCACTCCCTACTTTTTTCCCCTCTCTCTACTCCTACTCCCCCCCCTCTCTTCGCTTTTTTGTCCGACCATTTTTCCTTGGGAAAATTCTTAATTTGTGGGGAATTTCAGATCTGTGTTCCCAATTATTAGTTGGCAAAACTAGGTTAAACGCCATAAGTACAAGGTAAGCATTTGCATTTCTTCTTGGAGTCGCACTTTCTAATCTTCGTTGTTGTAGCTTTTTGTTAAGCTTATTGCGTCTCTTGAGGAGCGTAATTTTTTGTTCCGTTGAGCAGCCTTTATTCCCCAGCTAGCAGCTTTAGAAATTAAATCTTTTAAAGTCTCTCTAGCTCGTTTTTGTTGCCAAAAGTATCCTTCTACAGAAGTAGCATACAAAGGAGGTAGACGATTAAGAGCGTAAGCTATAGCTTCATGTTTATTGATAGATTTCGCGATCTCCTGGGGAAGGTTTTGTAGTTGCTGCTCAATTTCTTCAATTGCCAGCAGTTCCATTGCATTAAGATAAGGTGGGGCTGATTTATCTGAAAAATTCATAGCTTGAAAAACACAAATCAATTACGTTTCCGTTTATCTATATTAAGTTTGCACGATTTGGATAAAACTTTATCGTTGGGATTTTTTAAACCGTTCCAAAGTGTGTAATGACTGAAATGATACGCGGTGCAAAGGCTACGGGCGGGATCGAAAATAGAGAAGTTCAGGGGGCGACAAGCGCCCCCAAACCAATATAGACAAAGGGTTTCACGGCGCAACCCAGAGCGAAAAATTCAGGGCTTATTGAGAACAGACTCTATATAGAGAAAAAAGTGTGCAATTGTGATAAATAAGGAAAGGTCTAGTTAATTTCACAAGACCATT
>NZ_JBHFNQ010000138.1:0-1413 GCF_041929345.1 Floridaenema aerugineum BLCC-F46 | reverse complement strand
ACCAAAAGGAAGTGATGGTACAAGAGTAACCGCCCGTGCCAAAGGCAAAGTAGAACGGCCATTTCGCAGCGTCAAAGAAATGCACGAAACCCTCTACCACCTACACGCACCAGAGACAGAAAAAGAAGCAAACGCTTGGTTGATGCGATTTCTACTTTACTACAATGGGCAATCCCACCGGAGCGAACCCCATTCCCGGCTAGAAGATTGGTTAGAAAATTTACCAGCAGAAGGAATCCGGCAAATGTGTAGTTGGGAAAGGTTTTGCACCTTCGCCCGCGAACCAGAACAGCGCAAAGTGGGCATCGATGCTCGGATTAGTGTGGAAGCAGTTAGCTATGAAGTAGACCCAGAACTAGCAGGAGAAACGGTAATTTTGTGGTGGGGGCTATTTGACAACGAACTGTACGTAGAACATCGAGAGCGGCGCTATGGGCCATACATCCCAGTAGAAGGCCCGATTCCCCTACATCACTACCGGAAATTCAAAAAGACTCGCAGCCAAAAGCGGGCTCTTCGGATTGGAGCATTAGCCAAACAACTAGCCTTACCAGATGCGATCGGAAATACTAGCCATGCTGCCAATCCAAACAACATTATCGAACTGCCACGCCAGTCATTTGTAGACCCCGATCCATTTGAAGAACTGACCTTTCCCTCAGTACTAGCAGCCAAGCGAGCGATTGCGGACTATCTAGGCTATCCGCTGGCTCAATTGAAAGCAGAGCAGATGGCTTATATAGAAGAACTATTGGAAAGCAGCTTAAACAAAAAACAAGTGCTGACAAGGATTCGAGATTATTTCAGGTCTGCGTCAAGGAGGCCCGATGCTCAGTAGAGTCATGGAGTACTTTGGCTTGAAACGAGATTTCAGCCACGTAGGGTATTTTGAGACAGAACAACAGGCACAACTATTCAAAGAACTGAAATTTCTGTTGCGCCAAGGGCGATTGGTTGCATTATCTGGTGTTGTAGGATGCGGGAAGACCACAAGCTTAGAACGACTGCAATCAGAATTAGCCACAGAAAAAGACATATTGCTCTCGCGCAGTTTGGCGATCGATAAAGAGCGCGTCAGACTAGCAACCTTAATGACAGCCCTGTTCTACGACTTAGCAACAGAAAAAGAGGGACGATTGCCCACAGCGCCCGAACAACGGGAACGAAAGCTATTGTCCGTGATAGGAAAGCGCCGGAAACCCGTAGTTTTGTTTGTTGACGAAGCCCACGACTTGCATCATCGAACCTTATTGGGAATCAAACGGTTAATGGAATTAGGGCTTGCTGAAAAAGTAACAGAAAAGGAAAAGGATGATTAACTAGCTAATGGAGTAAGAGTGATAGATAAGTTTTCTTCGAGTTAATGATTTAACAAATAACTTGTGATAATCAATTACTCGAAAAAAGTAATTG
>NZ_JBHFNQ010000137.1:0-43566 GCF_041929345.1 Floridaenema aerugineum BLCC-F46 | reverse complement strand
AAGTTTGTTAGACTTCCACCATCGCCAAGCTGTTTGGTATGAGATCCCTAAGTGCTTAGCATAGTCTGATAGCTTCATTGTTATATGATACTATGCCTGATTATATTTGTTTATATAATGAGAGAAGTTTTATAATACTTTAAGACTTAGGACAGGAGGCGTTTAACAGCGTTGCTAAATTCCTCGTAGGGTTTAACTCCAACCAGGGTTTCGATTAATTCGCCTTGTTTAAAGAACAAGACAGCTGGGATGCTTCTGATCCCAAATCGCTTGGCAATGGGCTGATTAGCATCCAGATCGAGCTTCAAAACCTTAGCCCGATCGCTATATTCCGCTGCCAATTGATCGATCAAAGGCGCAACGAGTCTGCAAGGCCCACACCAGGTTGCAGTGCAATCTACAACCAAAAAGGACTCTGTTGCCAGGAGGGAATCAAATTCAGTTTGATCTTGAATGAATGTAGCAGTACCCATGTCTGTATCTCCAGTGTTACTATTGGTAAATTTTGAATTACATATCTTAAGCAAAAGTAGTGTTTCCTAAATCTGGAGGTACATCTTGGTAACGCCCAGAACCTACGGCTTGAATTGCTTCTTTAAGTGAAACATCTCCAGTATATATGGCGCGTCCGACGATCGCACCTCGCACTCCCAAAGGTTCCAAAGCTAGTAAACTGAAAAGGTCAGTTAAAGAACTTACGCCACCAGAAGCAATTGCAGGAATTGAAAGATTACTTGCTAATTCTCGCAATGCTTCTAAATTTGGCCCTTGAAGAGTGCCATCACGGTGAATGTCAGTGTAAATGATTTCTGCAACACCTAATTCTGCCATTTGTTGGGCTAAATTTTGGGCGGAAACTTCGGAAGTTTCTAACCAACCTCTAGTGGCAACTTTACCATTCCGGGCATCAATTCCGACGAGAATTTTACTGGGAAATTCTTGACAAAGTTCTTCGACTAGTTCGGGTTTTTCTACGGCGACAGTTCCCAAAATTGCCCAGCGAACTCCGATATTTAATAGTGTGGCAACGCTGGTGCGATCGCGCAATCCCCCACCAACTTCTACGGCGATGGGTACTGCTTGAACGATCGCTTCAATACTTTTTAAATTAACCGATTCTCCGGTTTTTGCTCCATCTAAATCTACTA
Organism: Floridaenema aerugineum BLCC-F46; assembly: GCF_041929345.1. Taxonomy (NCBI): domain Bacteria; kingdom Bacillati; phylum Cyanobacteriota; class Cyanophyceae; order Aerosakkonematales; family Aerosakkonemataceae; genus Floridanema; species Floridanema aerugineum. The sequence goes on along the minus strand of NZ_JBHFNQ010000137.1, from coordinate 42,418 downwards.
AATGTAATCGCGTTGCCCCTTGTTCTACCCACTGTTTAGCAACAGCAACGGGATTTTCATCAAAAACTTGCGACTGCGAATAATCTCCTTGATACAGTCGCACACATTTACCATCTAATAAGTCAATTGCTGGGATAACTTCCATTTTAAGAGTTTTGAATTTTGAGTTTTGCGTTTTGAGTTGGGACTGGGGACTGGGGACTGGGGACTGGGGACTGGGTAAGTTTTGAGTTTTGAGTTTTGAGTTAGGAACAGTTGCAGAGTTTTAAGTTTTAAATTCTCCCCTGCTCCCTCTAGCGAACCTGCTCCCCTGCCCCTCTGCCCCTCTGCCCCTCTGCCCCTCTGCCCCTAAGAAGGTGGTAGTTCTGAGAGAATTGTAAACCGGATGTGATTTAGGGCTAAATCTCCGATCGAAACAACTTCTTTATTCAAAAGTACACTGTTAGAACTGATATTTTCAAAAGAAATACCTTTACCAATTTCTACATGATACCAAGATAAGCCCATAAAAAATCTAGTGGGATATGGGCCTCCTTCTACGACATCATCGGGGTTAGATTCCATTGGCAACCAACCAAAACCAGGGACATAAAATTCCATCCAAACATGATTAAAATCGGGGGACAAAGGTACATTTTGATATTCGGGATTTTTCGGACATTTGTAACGTCCGACTGTGCGACAGGCAATTCCATTTAAGCGGGAAAGGGCTAATAAAATGCCTAAATATTCGCCGCAAGAACCAACGCCTCTTTGTAAGGCGACATCTGGGGGATCGATGTGAGGTTTGATGCCGTAGGAAAGTTTATCATAAACGAAGTTGCGAATTTTATAGATTTTCCGCATCAGATTTGTTTCTGTGCCGATCGCTTCTTTGGCAGCATTACGGATAATCTGTGTATCCATTGCCAAATCGTCATTATCTACCAAATATTTCTCTTGAAGTTCTGGTGCTAATTCTGGCAATTTTTCTACATCTCTTGGGGTCAACCGATATTTAATGCTGTAAACTTCTAGCAGTGCTTTCCACCCAAAAATGTGCCTTTCTTTTGAGGTAAGTTTGTCAAATTTAAACACTGCTACCCTTTGTCCGTTAATAATTTCTTCGGTAAAGGGACGACCGATGGGGTAAATTTCCCTAATTTTTTGGCGCAATGTTTCTGATGGCAGGGCGATCCGCCATTCTAAGTTTTCTAAATGCACGTCTTCTAGTTGTGAGAGTTCTTCAACGTAGCTGACTTCCATTAAATAACCATTAGATAAGGCGTAATTTCCTTCGGGATAATACTGGAAATAGAGGGGATGAATGAAGGTGCGATCGCGATAATCTAATTCTTGTGGTGGGTCAGAGTTTGGGTCATCTCTGACGTAACATTCTTTATAGGCATAAGCAACATAAAGCACTTCTTTGTCAGTTTCGGGAGCGTGATAAAAAGCTAACCCTGTGGGATTTTCAAAAGGTGTTAATAAGCTAAATTTAATTTCCCCTGTTGCCCGTTCTAAACAAAATACTGTTTGTTCTTCATCATCAGCGACCCAAATTTCTTCGCCTTTAATTGTCAAATGTTCTCGACCGATTCCCGGTGTATAGAATCTGGTAATTAAGTTTCCTTTGTTGGCATCATAGATGTAAATGTAACCCGTTTTTTGGCAACTTACATAAACTGTTGATTCCCAAACTGTTATGCCATTGGCGGTGTAAGGCAAACTTACAAAATGTTGGGGCGTAAAGTCTGTCAAATTACAAAAGTAAACATCTTCATCTCTAGTAAACCACAGCTTGTCTTCCCAAACAGCAAACCCGGTAACATCTAAGAATTCCCCAACCCGATCGGGATTTAAAATAGTGGTGTCGTCATTTTTTAGATTAACTTGTAAGAGATATCCGGTTGTATGATCTAGGGCAATTAAGCGATCGCCCAAACAGCTAATATCTTGAATTGCATAAGCTGCAAATGGTCTAATTGTTCTAAACATAACGTCTTGGGTTGAAGAAACCATAGCCAGATCAGGTAAAGTTGGTTAGTACGCGCCCCTTTGTTAAACTCTTAACCAAGGAAAGGTGGCATCCTTGTCCAAGTTTGAGCATAGCTTGTTCATGGTTAACAGTTAAATTTGTTACAATAAACTATTGACCAGTAGCTACCTTAACAAATTAAGCTAAATTAGGTCTGTGAGGAGAACAAAGCCAGTTAAGATTTTATACAAGTTTGTGGCTTTTGAACTGCTCAGATGGAACACCAAAGGGAAGTGATATCGTTCTCGTTAATTTTGCTAACATCTGATTCAAACTCCAGTTAGGGGATATTCCTGATGCGGAGATTGCTCCATAGCATTATTGTAGAGAATAGATATTAAAAGATAAATCCGTCCAGTAGCTTAATTTCCAGAGTGTGTTTCATTTGGGTTAACACGAATGAATTTCCTGGGAGTAAGTCGCTACTAAAAACTAGAAACTCTAAGTTAGATTCTCTCGTCTGTTACTATTAAACCTTTGCTCAGTACTTTAGGGGTACTGTTATTTTAACTATGATTCGGATTTTACAGTTTACTAATCCTTGGATCTTATTATTTTTGGCTTTGGCGATCGCTTCTCCCGTCCCCTTCCGAGTTGCTGCACAATCACCAAGACCAAATAACCAAAGTTTACCAACAAATTGGGGCGCTTACGAACCAGATGGTAATATTGGTAGTCCGGGTAGACGAGAAGGTGGCGGCACAAGAGGCCCTTGTATTCGGCATAGTGTAAATGATAAAGTCATGGCTTTAGTGCCAGTTAATGGCTTTGGTACTACTACAGCTGAGTATCCCACCGTTTCAGTTTATCTGCCTCCCCTATCGCTAGAAACCGAGCCTGAGATAGAATTTGTGCTGAAAACACCTCAGCAAACAGAGATTTACAAAACTAAGTTTAAGATCGATCGCGGGGTGGGAATTATGAGTTTTAGTCTTCCTAATACCAGCAATTTACCAGCTTTAGAATTGAATAAAAATTATTTCTGGTCAGTGACTTTAATTTGTAATCCAGAAGATGTAAATTTAGGTGATTTATCTGGTAATAAAGTGGTATCAGGAGTGATTCGGCGCGTTACCCCAAATGCGAATGTGCTGCAAGAGTTGGAGAGAGCAGAATCATGGCGCGATCGCGTTATTATCTATGCAAAAGCCGGGATTTGGTACGATGCTTTAAGTAATCTAGCAGAAATGCGGCGGCGCAATCCCAACGATCCAATAGTTGTCAGCGATTGGCAGCAGTTGTTAAAGTCAGTGGGTATGGAAAAACTGGCCCAAGAACCAATAATGCAACCTGTAGTAGGTAGAAATCAATTGAGTTCAGCGATGTCTCGCGATTATTAATTTCTACCTCAAGATTGATGCTTGTCTAAGTATTTATCTTTAAACAGCAACCAGCAACGTTTCTAACTCTAGTCAGATGCCTAAAGCTACCAGTTTTGGTTAACTAAGTTAACAGAAGATGTTAGCAATAATACATACTTTATTATTGGCGCAAACTTTTACTTAGAAATCTGGCAATGCAAAACTCAATGTTGAATAATGACCCCCTTTGGTTCAAAAATGCCATCATCTATGAAGTACCAGTGCGTGCTTTTGCCGATAGCAACGGTGATGGAATTGGTGACTTTCGGGGGTTGACAGAAAAACTAGATTATCTGCAAGATTTAGGAGTTACAGCACTATGGATCTTGCCATTTTTCCCTTCACCATTAAGGGATGATGGTTACGACATTGCTGATTATACAAATGTCAATCCTATCTATGGCAATTTAGCAGATTTTCAGGAGTTTTTAGCAGCAGCCCATCAAAGAGGAATTCGGGTAATCATCGAGTTAATCATTAATCACACTTCCGACCAACATCCCTGGTTTCAAAGAGCACGCCGATCGCCCAAAGGTAGTAAAGAAAGAGATTTTTACGTTTGGAGTGACACCCCGGAAAAGTATAAAGAAGCCCGGATTATTTTCCAAGACTTTGAAACTTCTAATTGGACTTGGGATTCAGTTGCCCAAGCTTACTATTGGCATCGGTTTTACTCCCATCAACCAGACTTAAATTACGATCATCCCGAAGTCCAAAAAGCAGTGTTTCAAGTTTTAGATTTTTGGTTGTCAATGGGTGTGGATGGACTGCGGATGGATGCGGTTCCTTACCTTTACGAACGCGAAGGAACAAATTGCGAAAACCTTCCCGAAACTCATGAATTTTTAAAACAACTCCGTCGCCATGTAGATGAGAAATTCCCGAATCGAATGCTGCTTGCTGAAGCTAATCAATGGCCTGAAGATGCAGCACAATATTATGGATATGGCGATGAGTGCCACATGAATTTTCACTTCCCATTAATGCCGCGTTTGTTTATGGCATTAAGGATGGAAGATAGCTTTCCAATTTCAGATATTTTACAACAAACTCCGACAATTCCAACTAATTGTCAATGGGCATTATTCCTGCGAAATCATGACGAATTAACCTTGGAAATGGTATCAGATGAAGACCGGGATTATATGTATCGGGTTTATGCCCAAGACCCGGAAATGAGAGTGAATTTGGGAATTCGTCGGAGGTTAGCGCCGCTATTAGGAAATGACCGTCGTCAGATTGAATTATTGAATAGTTTGTTACTATCTCTTCCGGGAACTCCTGTGCTTTATTACGGTGATGAAATTGGCATGGGAGATAATGTTTTTGTGGGCGATCGCAACGGTGTCCGCACACCAATGCAATGGAACGCTGACAGAAATGCTGGGTTTAGTCGGGCAAGTGCTCATAAACTTTATTTACCAGTAAATGTTGATTCAGAATATCACTATGCCACAGTGAATGTAGAAGCACAAAGAGCAAATCCGAATTCTTTGTGGTATGCAATGAAACGCCTAATTTCTACAAGGAAACATCTGCAAGCATTAGGTAAAGGTAGCTTTGAATTACTCCATCCTGAAAATCGCAAAGTGTTGGCATTTACCCGCACTTATCAGGATGAGCATATTTTAATAGTGGCGAATTTGTCTCGGTTTGTGCAAACTGTGGAATTGGATTTATCGCCATTTGAAGGCATGGTTCCTGTAGAAATTTTTGGGAGAACTCAGTTTCCCCAAATAGGCAATTCGCCCTATTTTCTGAGTATTGCCCCTTACGCTTTTTACTGGTTTAGCCTGAAACTGGAACCAAGCTTAATTCCCCTACCAAAACGGCAGACAAATTTAACAACTTTGGCAGTTAGTGGCAAGTGGCAAAACATCTTTTCTCAACGGGATTTGAAAAATACTTTGGAGTTAATTCTCTCGGATTATTTGTATAGTTGTCGCTGGTTTAATGGCAAGGATCGCACGATTCAGTCTACACAAATTACAGAGGCTATTCCCGTAATTTACAAAGATTTATCAGCACAGATTGTTTGGTTAAAAGTGGATTTTATTCAAGGAGAACCAGAGACTTATCTGTTGCCTTTAGCTTACACGGAAGGGGAAGAAGCTAAAGAAATTGAGTCAGAAATGCCCCAAAATATAGTAGCCCGTTTGCAAGAAGAAGGGAAAGAGGAAACGGGGATTTTGTTTGATGCGATCGCAGATAGTAATTTCCTGAATACGATGTTAGATGCGATCGCCAATAATCGTTCCTATAAAGGAATGGCAGGGGAATTAATCGCTAGTACCACTGATATCTTCCCCGCAGAAATTCCGGCTTTAAATCCCGTTTTAATGAAGGGAGAACAGAAAAATACTTGTGCTATTTACAGCGATCCGGCAAGAAGCGGATCTGTCCTCCAAAATCGCTTGATGTTAAAGATTTACCATCAAATTGAAGAAGGCGTTAATCCAGATTTAGAAATCCGACGTTTCCTCAGCGAACAAAAAACGTTGCAACACTTTGCCCGCATTGCAGGTGCATTAGAATACCGCAATGGCAAAGGTATTCAAACTGTGGGATTATTGCAAGACTTTATCCCCGATGCGAGGAATACTTGGGATTATACACTTGATAGTTTGCGCGACTATTTTGAACGGATTACAGTTCAACAAAATGAACTTTCATTGGCGACAATACCATCAAGATCGCTGTTAGATTTACAACCGGAAGATCTGCCAGAATTAGCACAGCAAACGATCGGTTCTTATCTAGCAAGCGCCAGTTTAATCGGTGAAGTTACCGCAGAATTACACATTGCTTTATCTGCTAATTCTGAAGACCAAAATTTTGCACCAGAACCTTTTTCTTCGTTCTACCAACGTTCAATTTACCAGTATGCGCGTAACCTCACAGGACAGGTTTTACTGGACTTGAAAAAGCAGCTAAAAACCTTACCACCCGACACCCAAAAATTAGCCCAAGCTGTTTTAAACCGCCAAGAAGAGTTTTTTGGACGTTATCAATTAGTTCTCAATCAAAAAATCACCGCCAAGAGAACTCGTTATCATGGCGATTATCACTTGGGACAATTGCTTTACACTGGTAAAGACTTCGTTATTATTGATTTTGAAGGAGAACCTGGGCGGAGTTTAAGTGAAAGGCGGATGAAGCGATCGCCTTTACGAGACGTAGCTGGAATGTTGCAATCTTTCAATTATGCCGCTATTCAAGCACTCCGCTGTGAAGTAGAGAATGGCACAATTAGTTCCGAAAATCTTCCCTTAATGCAACAATGGGCTAACTTTTGGTATTACTGGGTAAGTGCAACTTTCTTGAATAGTTATTTGAAAACTGCTAGTCAGGATTCTTTCTTACCAAAAAGTCAAGACGAATTGCAAGTACTTTTAGATGCTTACTTGTTGGAAAAATTGATCTACGACTTAGGTTATGAACTGAAAAATCGACCTAATTGGGTAGGAATTCCTTTACAAAGATTGCTGCAATTTTAGTGAGATCAGTGCAAGTTTGTTGTAACGACTTTAGTCGTTTTCTTTAGGAATGTACGACTAAAGTCGTCACAACAGACCTAATGCTAATTCACTATTAAGTAGCCATGATTCAACTAACACTCAACCACAATCAACTGGAAACTTCCTCGGATCATGTCAGTTTAATTACTGACCATGATATTTATTTATTCAATGAAGGAACCCACTATCATTTATATGAAAAACTGGGTTCTCATCCATTAGTTGTTAATGGTGTAGAAGGCACTTATTTCGCAGTTTGGGCACCTAACGCCGGACAGGTATTTGTCAAAGGTGATTTCAATGATTGGAGTAACGAAGGTTTTCCTCTTACCTTAAGAGGACAATCAGGAATTTGGGAAGGTTTTATTCCCGGAATGACTAAAGGTAGCCTCTACAAATATCGCATTATTCACCGTTACAATGGCTATGCAGTAGATAAAGCCGATCCCTTTAATTCCCATCAAGAAATTCCGCCAAGAACTGCATCAATTGTTTGGGATACTGAGTATCCTTGGCACGATCGCGAATGGATGGAAAACCGCGTCAAAGCTAATTCTTTTGATGCGCCAATTTCCATTTACGAAGTACATTTAGGTTCGTGGATGCGGATACCGGAAGAGGGAAATCGCTTTTTAAATTATCGGGAAATTGCAACTAAGTTGGCGGAATATGTGAAGCATTTGGGCTTTACTCATGTGGAGTTAATGCCAATAACAGAACATCCTTTTTATGCTTCTTGGGGTTATCAAACTACCGGATATTTTGCCCCCACAAGTCGCTACGGAACTCCCCAAGATTTCATGTATTTGATCGATCATTTGCATCAAGAAGGTATTGGCGTAATATTAGATTGGGTGCCTTCTCATTTCCCTACAGATCAACATGGATTGAATTATTTTGATGGTACTCATCTTTACGAACACGCCGATCCTCGACAAGGTTTTCATCCTGATTGGCAGAGTAGCATTTTTAATTATGGTCGGCATGAAATCAGCAGTTTTTTAATTAGTAGTGCCTTCTTTTGGTTGGATAAATGTCATATTGATGGACTGCGGGTGGATGCAGTTGCATCAATGCTTTATTTGGATTATTCCCGCAAACATGGAGAATGGGTTGCTAATAAATATGGTGGGAGAGATAATTTAGAAGCGATCGCCTTTTTGCACCGTTTCAACCAAGCAGTTTATCAACACTTTCCCGATGTCCAAACTATTGCCGAAGAATCTACCGCTTGGGCAAAAGTTTCTCGACCAATTTATGATGGTGGTTTAGGTTTTGGTTTAAAGTGGGATATGGGTTGGATGCACGATACTTTAAAGTATATGTCCCTCGATCCCATTGCCCGAAAACATCATCATAATCTGCTAACTTTCCGCATGATTTATGCTTTTAATGAGAACTTTGTTTTACCACTTTCTCATGATGAAGTTGTACATGGCAAAGGTTCTTTAATTGGCAAAATGCCGGGAGATTATTGGCAGAAATTTGCTAATTTACGGGTGTTATTTGGTTATATGTATGCCCAAGCTGCCAAAAAACTTTTGTTCATGGGTGGAGAGTTTGGACAGTGGCAAGAGTGGAGTCACGATCGAAGTTTAGATTGGCATCTTTTAGATTACCCAATGCACTCAGGTTTGCAAAGATGGGTAACAGATTTAAATCACATTTATCGCCAGGAAAAAGCTTTGCATGAATTAGATTTTAGTTGGGAAGGTTTTGAGTGGATTGATTGTAATGATTCACAACAAAGCGTAATCAGTTTGATCCGTAAATCAAAATCAACCGATGAAAGTATCTTAGTAGTGGCAAACTTTACTCCTGTACCTCGCTACAATTACCGTTTAGGTGTGCCGAATAATGGTTTTTGGCAAGAGTTACTGAACAGCGATTCGGGGGATTATGGTGGTAGCGGTGTGGGTAATTTTGGCGGTGTTACAGCGGAAGAAATTTCTTGTCACGATCGCGCTTTCTCACTAAATCTTCACTTACCACCTTTGGGAATCCTGTTTTTTAAATTAAAAACTGATCTCCCAGAAAAATCTGTATCAGAAAATGCTTTTGTTTAAAAAAAGCAGTTCTTTTATCCATGTTAAATTACTGAATTGTATTAGTAATCACCAAGTAATTTTCCGAAAGAACCTATCTTTTGGGAGATTTTTTTTTAATCTAAAAACATTATATTCACTAATGTCTATCCCATGATTTAACCAACTCAATATAGATTACCTGGAAAGCATTTTTCTGGCTTTTCCAGGTAACTATTCTTAATTTGAACCAAGTTACTTTACAAATATTTACCTCTTGTGACAGATGGTAAGAAAAAATATATCCCTTTACATTCATAAATGAAGCAATAGGGCAAGTCAATCAGCAGGGAATATGGCGCATCTACTGAGGATTTATCAAAAGTTATGCACTCAACAGAAACGTAAGAAAATTTTAAGAACAGCTTTGTTTTTCAATTAGTTACAAAACTATTTTCGCTGCGCGATTATTTTCAAAAAGTTCAGAAAAAACCTTTAGCATTGATTGGGATAAATCTATGTACGTAGCACTTTGGCCTGGAAACGTTTATCCTTTAGGTTCATATTGGGATGGCAAAGGAACAAACTTTGCGTTGTTTAGTGAAAATGCTACAGCTGTTGAGCTTTGTTTGTTCGATCGCAACGACAAAGAAACACGCATTGAACTAACAGAACTTAACAACTTTGTTTGGCATGGTTATTTACCAGGAATTGGCCCCGGACAACGTTACGGATTTCGCGTACATGGCCCCTGGAAACCTCAAGAAGGTCTTCGTTTTAATGCTAACAAATTGTTAATTGACCCTTATGCCAAAGCAATTGATGGCGTACTCCGGGGTAGTGGGGCTGAGATATTTGGTTATTCTTGGGAAGGGGAAGAAGCAGGCAAAGATTTAGTTTTTTCTGAATTAGATGATGCCCATTTAGTGCCAAAATCGGTGGTAGTTGATCAATCTTTTGATTGGGAAGGAGATCAATTATTAAGAACTCCTTGGCACGAAACTATTATCTATGAAACTCACGTTAAAGGCTTGACAAAATCACATCCAGATATTCCCGAAGAATTGCGGGGAACTTATGCCGGAATTGCCCATCCAGCAGCAATTGAACATTTGCAAAGACTGGGAATTACCGCCCTAGAATTAATGCCAGTACATCACTTTTTAGCCCTACCAGGATATCTCCTAGATAAAGGGTTAACTAACTATTGGGGCTATGATTCAATTAATTACTTTGCTCCCTTCTCTGGTTACAGTGCTAGTGGTACTTTGGGGCAGCAAGTAACCGAATTTAAGAAGATGGTGAAAGCGCTACATCGGGCAGGAATTGAGGTTATTTTGGATGTAGTTTATAACCATACTGGAGAAGGAAACCATTTAGGCCCAAGTTTGTCTTTGCGAGGCATTGATAATACAGTTTACTATCGGTTGATAGACGATGATAAGCGTTTGTACATGGACTTTACAGGCTGCGGAAATTCTCTTTATGTTGGTCATCCGCAAGTCTTAAAGTTAATCATGGATAGCCTACGTTATTGGGTGACAGAAATGCACGTTGATGGCTTCCGATTTGACTTAGCAGCGGCTTTGGCAAGGGAGTTATTTGAAGTTAATAGTTTATCAGCTTTCTTTGATATTATTCACCAAGATCCGGTGTTAGCAGATGTGAAATTAATTGCTGAACCTTGGGATTTAGGAGAAGGTGGATATCAAGTAGGTCAATTCCCTGTTCTTTGGTCAGAATGGAATGGCAGATATCGCGATACTGTGCGAGATTTTTGGCGGGGTGAAAAGGAAACTTTAGGGGAATTTGCTTACTGTTTTACTGGTAGTCCAGATTTATATTCGTTGAATGGAAGACGACCAAATGCTAGTATCAACTTTGTCACTGCTCATGATGGTTTTACCCTAAATGATTTAGTTAGTTATGAGGAGAAACATAACGAAGCAAACGGGGAAAACAATTGGGATGGTGATGAACACAATCGTTCTTGGAATTGTGGAGTTGAAGGGGAAACTGATGACCCAGAAATTTTGCTTTTACGGGAACGACAAAGGCGAAATTTCTTAGCAACTTTGATGCTATCTCAAGGTATCCCAATGTTGCTAGGTGGGGATGAAATGGGACGGACGCAAAAGGGTAATAATAATACTTATTGCCAAGATAATCAGCTTTCTTGGTTTGATTGGAATTTAAATCAAGACAATGAAGATTTGGTCAATTTTACCCGTGAATTAATTTATTTCCGTCGTCAACATCCGGTATTTCGGCGGCGCAAATGGTTCCAAGGTCGTCCGATTCACGGCAAGGGTGTTAGTGATATTGCTTGGTTCAATCCTGATGGTACGGAAATGACAGATGAACAGTGGAATATTGGTTATGCTAAGGCGATCGCAGTTTTCTTAGATGGCAATCAACTTGCCAGTCCTGGATCTAGAGGTGAGCACATTAGCGATGATAGTTTCCTAATGTTTTTTAATGCTCACTCTGAAACAATTGAGTTTAATTTACCTACTGTTTTTAGGCTAGATAAGTGTGATTGGTCGTTGATAATTGATACTAAGGAACCACGCTTTATTCGGGAAGAAAAAATTTACACTGGCAATCAAGCTGTGCCTGTGGTTGGGCGATCGCTAGTATTGCTGCGCCGCCTGGAATAAGGGACAAGAGGACAAGTGGGGGAGGGCGAAGCATTCGGATAGTTATATCTTAGTTGAGTTTCATAAATTGTCGCCCGAATGCTTCGCCCCTACTTCAATCCCCAGTCTCCTGTTTCTGGGTATTTAAGGATACAAAGAGTGTTGAGTTTAATTCTTCAACGCACCACCAAAATCCCTTGTTGATATGGCTGGGAATTTCGATCTTGACACCAGTCATCACGACTAACACTGAAGTGTTCACAACGGACTTAGAAACGGATTTATTGTTTATTTAGGAGGAAATTTTGGATATTCAACAGTTTTTGAAAATAATTTTAGGTAATTGCGGTTATTAATTAAAGTTTCTCAAGATAGTCAAGTTCCTGGAGAAATTTCTATTACTTCTCCAGAAGCAGTTTCCTTTATTAATTTACCGACAATTGCAGAAATAGTCGAACAAGCAGCTAGTCGGGCATTGCTCGGACTTGGCCCTTTTCAAATTTCATTAGGTCAATAATAAAAAGTCCTCACTTAGTTAAATAGTGAGGACTCGAAAACTATTACCACCAAACACGATTTCCGTTTTCGTCAACTCTCGCTTGTCTAATTACATCCGAGATTTCTTCTGCATCTTTTACATGGTGGAGTGCTTCTTTATTACCATCGGAGTCTTCGACAATAAAGTAAGTCGGAACTGTGATGCGATCTCCGGTAATATCAGGGGAATCTACCGCTACTTGTTTCGCTTTTTCTTCTATAGATTGAGGTTCGTCAGAGATGCGATCGCCCGGATTAGCTGTTAAATTCTTTTCCTTTGCTCTCGGTTCTTCTTTAGAATGCCAGTCTACACTTACAGGTTGTTCTATCTGCTTCTCTTGTTGGTTATCCATGATGTTTTTCCCATTTAAACAATTTATTCTTTACTAAACTCAGTCTAGAAAACTGAAATTGCCATATACTCTTTCAAAGGAAGTAGTTTCGGCAGCTACAAGTGGTATTTAAGCTGGAGAAAAAATCTGCCTATTGTCTGGACTGGTTGTTTATTTGATTGTTTGATTTAGCTCTTTCTTAAGTGAGAGAGCAAAAAAAATACGTTATTTCTTTAGTTAGTAGTTTTACTTTGATGATTGGGCTCGCTCACTCAGTCCCCATTAATTCAACACAGCATTAATTTCTGATTCATTTAGCAAAATTGTTGTTTCATAACCAATTCTGCCAAAATCTGGTTCTGGCCCTAACTCCATTTGTACAGCATATTGCCAGCTATTAACTTCAGGATGATAATTAATTATCTTTCCCATACCACCAATGAAAGATACCATTTGATTCTTGGTATATCTGGGTAAACTTGATAGATGAAGCCTCATAAATTGCCACCTTTACTAATAACTACTGTTCTTATCTAACAAAATAACTAAGATAAAATTATTCAACTTCTAACTGGAGTAAGGGCATATTTTCTATCACAAGTATTGGCTTTATGTAAAATACATTTGTAATGGTAAATACTCGCCAATAAAAAACCCCAGTAGGTTTCCTGGGGTGAAAATTAAGATTATGTACGTTGTTGCGCTTCAGCGCTCTTATTACCTTTGGGATAAGAGCGCTAAAGCGCAACAACATACTTATTAACCAGGTAAATTGTTGCTGGCAAAAGCATCCATAGGATAAGCGGGAACGCGCTCGTTGTAATCAATTTTAGTTCCAGTGACGGACTCCGCTAACTTTTCAAAAGACTCAGAACGCCAGTTGCGATCGTGAATTGGTTTAGACTGTTCGCCACGAAAATAAGCTTGAGTACCAATTACAGAAGCAGCTAACCAACCAACGATAAATAAAGCAATCAGGATAGTCATGATTTATAGTCCCTCTCGTTTGTTTCCTTATGTAAACTAATATAACAGATTATTACAAAATGTAAAGCAATTCTTGACTAAAAAAGGTTGATTAGGTATATAAGCGCATTAAATATCTATCTGTAGGGTGCGTTAGTAACGCACCCTACCCGCTGCTGGGGGTATAGACGGTAGTCTTGAATCAGCTAAACTGGCTTAGTAGGTAACTGACGGGCTTTCCATGCTGATTCGCAGGGCGAAACAATCGGATATTCCAGCGATTTTGCCGATGGTGGGCAAAATTTGCGCTCTGCATGAAACTTGGGATGCGGCGAAGTACGGGTTTTTACCTAACCCGGCTCAACGTTATGAAGGGTGGTTGAGTAAATTGGTAAAGAGCGATCGCACAGTCTTTTTAGTAGCAGAAGACGAAACCAAAGCGCTATTAGCCGGATTTTTAGTAGCAACAATTGAGCGTGAAATACCCATTTATCGACTCAAAGAATTTGCCTTTATTCATGACCTTTGGGTAGAACCAGAATATCGCCGCACTGGTGTAGCCCGACAATTAGTAATGGAAACAATTGAGCAGTTTCAAAAGATGGGAGTAGAACAAATTCGCCTGGATACTGCGGCAATTAATGAAGCTGCGAGAAAGCTATTCTCAGAATGTGGTTTTCGTCCTAGTGTTGTGGAAATGTTGATAGAGTTAGAGTGAAAAAGGCGATCGCCAATTTTAGGTTTATGTTAAGGATCAATAAATATGAAAATGAAATTCTTAATTACTAAAACCATAGCCCTTCTTACCTTTTGCCTTTTGCCTTCAACCACAGGATTAGCGGGAACTTGTGCAGGTCGAAGTTGTCCACCACCGCCCCTTGGTTTCACACCCGGACAATCGATTAATTTTGAAGTAGTTAATCGTACAGGTGTAATTGTTGAGTTACAAAATGTACCAAGAACTAGCGTTATTTTTTTACGTCCGGGAGAACAAGTTAGGTTTCCCAGACAAGCAGCAACAGAACCAAATCTTTCTTCATTGTCTTGGAATGCTGTACCTTATTTATTAAGAGCAAGACTTTCTAAACCTAGTGCGAATACGCTACGAGTGGAGATATTGCCAGGGGGACTTCCAGGCGATCGCGCCCTCTACATCCGCGATGATGGTCAAGTGATTATTTTTTAGGAAAATTTGCATTTTTCCCAGTGATAATGAGATAATACTTTCGCTTCAAGAATCACCTTTTGTCAAAAAGAAAACCGCCTAAGTAGGTGAAGTTATGTATAAGAATTTACTGAGAATTTTAGGAACAACTTGCTTAGTCATAGCTGGTATTATCATCACCACCGAAACTATAGCAGGGCCAAAATTTGTCAAGACTGGGAAAACGCTAAAACAAGATGATTTTATTACCTTGCAGGTAAGCAATCAAACTGCAAATCCGATTAGTGTAGAAATCCCATCTTATACAGATCAAATCACTATGAAACCGAAAGAAAGGCGGAAAATCCGCTTCAAACTGCGGAACCAAGATCATGGTCTTTCGGTTTTATATTGGAGTCCCACAGGAGAGCAAGCATTATTAGGAAAGGTGAATAAACCGAATTCCCAAACAGTGCTTTTAGACTTACAACCTGGTAGTTTTGCTCAAGAAGACGATCGCGCAATTTACGACACAGAAATTCCCGGTCAAGTAATGGTTTTTTAAATGCAAAACAGGCAATTACCAAACCAAAGGTGGGAAATTTACCCGGAATTTCCAGCAAAGGCTCAAGAGTTAGCTATTAAAAATAACCTGTCACCATTGTTGACTCAGGTTATCCTAAATCGGGGGATTGAGACAGAGAAACAGGTAAAAGAATTTTTAGATCCAGAATCTATGGATTTACCCGATCCCCTGGAGGAATTCTCTCAATTGGGAATCAGTTTGGAATTGTTGGAAAATGCGATCGCTTCAAGAGAAAAAATTGTCATTTGCGGCGACTACGATGCAGATGGAATGACTAGTACTGCTCTATTATTACGAGCATTAAAATGGTTAGGTGCCAAAGAAGTATATTGTGATATTCCCGATCGTCAGAAAGACGGATACGGAATTAATCAGCGCCTTGTGGAAAAATTTCACAGAGAAGGTGTACAACTAATTTTAACAGTAGACAATGGTATCTCAGCTTATGACCCAATTAAAAAAGCGCAAGAATTGGGTTTGAAAGTTATTGTTACCGATCACCACGATATCCCAGAAAATTTACCCCCAGCCAACGCCATTCTTAACCCCAAACTGTTGCCAGAATCCTCACCATATAGCAGTGTTGCTGGTGTAGGTGTTGCATATATTTTGGCAGTATCTTTAGCGAAAAAATTGGGTAAATCTCAGGGATTAGTGAAGCAACTGCTGGAACTTTGCACATTAGGAACTATTGCTGATATGGTGCCCCTGAAAGGTGTGAATCGACGTTGGGTAAAACGTGGTTTACAGTTTTTACCAAACTCCGATATCGAAGGGGTAAAAGCTTTAATTGAAGTCACAGGAATTAATCAGGGAAAAGCAACTTTAAAACCGGATGATATTGGCTTTAAACTAGGCCCTAGAATTAATGCACTAGGTCGAATAGACGAACCACAAATAGTAATTAATTTGCTAACAACAGATGATATTGAAGTTGGGAAAATACAAGGGAAACGATGCGACGAAATTAATAAACGCCGTCAGCAACTTTGTGAGGAAATTCAACAAGAAGCAATAGATTGGTGTGAAAAAAACCAAATAGATTTACAGCAAGAGCGTGTTTTAGTAATTGTACAACCAAATTGGCATCATGGTGTAATTGGAATAGTTGCTTCACGCTTAGTGGAACGTTATGGTGTGCCAGTGTTTATTGGTACTTACGAAGAAGATGGGGAAAATATTAGAGGATCAGCGCGAGGGATTCCAGAATTTCATGTGTTTCAAGCTTTGGAGTTCTGCAAAGATTTATTAGGCAAATTTGGCGGACACAAAGCGGCGGGAGGATTTTCTTTACCAGCTAAGAATTTGCCAGAATTGCGATCGCGCTTACGTGAATTTGCCCACAAATGTCTAAAACCAGAACACCTAAAACCGCTACTTAAAATAGATGCTCAAGCTGATTTTCATCAGATAAATCTCGACCTTTATCGTCAGATTGATGTCTTTCACCCTTGCGACAAAATCGAAAATCCGCTTCCGGTATTTTGGACACCGAATGTGCAAGTTATTGACCAAAGAATTGTTAAGAATGAACATCTCAAGCTGACACTAGCACAGAATATTGGTAGCCAACGAACTACAATTAAAGCGATCGCATGGCGTTGGAGTCAATACTATCCCCTACCAGCAAAAATCGATATTGCCTACAGACTGCAAGAGAATATTTGGAATGGCAATACAACGATTGAAATAGAATTATTAGGTGTACGAAATTCAACAGAATCGCCTAGCCAATCACCTATTGCTTTAGTTAAAGCAGAGTTTTATCACAATCAAAAACGTTATACTTGCGGTTTATATCCAAATGATTCCTTAACTGAATTAAGAATTAGAAATGCTGAAGGCAAAGTTTTAGCAATTCCTTTAGGAAAAACCACAGGTTTGTTAGGTAAAACTCGCGAAGACGCTAGGGAAATCAATATTTTACAACCACCTTTCTCTACTTTAGTAGAAGCTGCACAAATAGCCCTAGAAAAAGCTAAATAGGGCTTACTGAAAAAGTCTGTGTGAGGGTAGGGACACGCCATCATTAACATTTGCAATCCAATCTGTTATCTCCTGAATGCCGTGTCCCTACAATTTCCCTCAAAAAGGCGACTTTAGTCGTATATTTTTAAATTACAGGACTGAAGTCCTCACAACAAACCTGGTTGGTAGCCCAAAAAATTAAAGGGGGATCAACTCCCCCTTGTTAATTGTTAAGGACTGAACTCGCAGAAGCTTTTACAAGTTGCCGTTGCGAGAAGCTAGTACTACAATCACAGCTGGCCCTGCAAGCATGATTAAACCTACTAGAGTCAGCTGGGCAATCACTTCCCAGTTAATGCTGGTAATAACACTGGTAACAGAATTAATAACCGATCCCATTTCTCCTCCCGAACTAACCCAGATAGGCTTGAATCGCTACATTAAAATCCGTCTCTTATATTACCTGCCTACAGTCCACTTCTTTTAAGCAACTTAACAAAACTATAAAAAAGTATAAACAAACATGAAGCGCTCAGATCCCCCTAGATCCCGGACTTCTTGAAGAAGTCCGGGATCTAGGGGGATCTAGATTCAATAGTTGCTAGACTCTAAAAGCATTGACACAAAGGAATTCGGAAAAATCATGGCGACTTGGTGTTGCGTCAAAGGATGTGGTGCTTGCTGTTATCTAGAACCTTCGGAGCGTCCCGACTTAGAAGAGTATCTTACCCCAGAAGAGTTAGAGCAGTATTTTAGCATGGTGGGGGAAGAGGGATGGTGTATAAATTTCGATCGCACTACCCGCGAATGTCGTATCTACTCAAATCGTCCGCGATTTTGCCGCGTCGAGTCAGCAACATTTCAGGATATGTTCGGCATAGCAGCAGAAGAACTCAACGAGTTTGCCATTGAATGTTGTCAAGAGCATATATCCGACATTTACGGCACTGATAGCCCGGAAATGCAACAGTTTAATCAAAAAGTCGAATTTTAGCTTATCATTTTATACTCATTTGATGTATTCTTTCGATGAGGTAAACTTAGGTGTTTTATAGGAGTGGCTCGTGCAAGAAAGATCGCAAAGCCCTTATCAACAGCTAGCAGATCTGGAAGATAAACTCAGGCGGGCGAATGAACACATTCAACGGCTCAAACAGGAGAACAGCAAACTCCAACAAAATGTCGTTTCATTTAGCCCAAAACCTGCGATTACCGGGCTCAAGCCGGAGAACAGCAAACCTCAAAGACAAGTCAGCTTGTTTGAGCCCGGAAATAAAACGCAGTCTCGCATGAAAGCTGATGATTTTTCACTTGTGCGGTTAGAAAAAGCCACACCTAGAAGAAGAAGACGTTCCTCTAGATATCGAGACTTAGAAAACACAAGTTATCTGAGAAAGCGGAGAACTCGCAAAGGTTGGAGGAAATCTTATCAGCTACGAATAGCGGCGCTCTTCTTAGCAGCAGTGACAGTAGTGTGGATTATTATCTGGGCTGTTTCTTCTGTCGTGCAGTTATTTAATCCGAGTACAGCCAGAGTTACTCAACAAAATAAAGAACTGTTGAAGCAGCTACCTACTACACCTTTGCTACCACCAGATATTCCTCCGAGAACTAATGCGATCGCACTACCAACCCCCATAAATCCTAGTTTACAAGAAACTCAATTAGTTTATAACGTCACTACTCCTCCTGATTTAAAACCAAGTCAACAATTACAAGGAATTGTTGATGAAATGGTGCAGTTAATTCAATCCAAAAGATTACCCACACAACCGCTATCTATCACATTGATTAATGTGAAAACCGGAGAAACAGCTGGATTTCAACAAAACACCCTTATCTATCCCGCAAGTGTGGTCAAAATGTTTTGGATGGTCAATGTTTTTGCAGAAATGCGCCGAGGAATTTTGCCCAATGAACCTGTTTATGGTGCCGATTTGAATCGGATGATTCAACAGTCTTCTAACGATGCTGCTAGTCGCTTAGTTGATGCTGTCACTAGTACTGACTCTGGTTACATTTTGCGGGGCGAAAAGTATGATAAATGGGCGAGTAAGCGCCGCCAACTTAGTGAATTTTTCAGCAAAGCTGGATACGAAGGGATTGCGATCCATCAAAAAACCTACCCAATTAGTTATTTGCGCCATGAAACACCAGAGGGTAGAGATATGCAAATGTGGAGCGATCCTAGAGAGTTAAGAAATCAAATTTCCAGCGAACACGCCGCTAGATTAATGTATGAAATTGTCACAGGAAAAGCAGTTTCCCCAGAAGCAAGTACCAAAATGGTGCAGTTCTTGGCAAGAGATTTACGATTGTCAGCTTGGCGGGAAAATACCGCCAGATTTGCTGGATTTAACCCAGTTCGGGGCTTTTTGGGGCAAGGATTACCCGCCGAGTTGGATTTTGCTTCTAAAGCAGGTTCGACGGAAACAGGTCGTCATGAGGTAGCTTTTGTCAGAAGTCGGGAGGAAGATGGCCCAATTTATATTGTGGCGATTTTGGGTGCAGATGAAGGTTATTTTAACGACTGGCAGCTATTTCCGACGCTATCGCGGCTGGTGTTCGATCGCATGAGTGGAAAAACTCCCGAACAACAGCAGTAAAAATTACATCAAAATGCGCTCTTGGGGATAAAATGAAAGAAATATGAAAACCACCTAGTACTTGACAATTGCCTGTGAAACTATCTTCTGCACCGCCAACTTTGTCTGCGCCTGAGTCACTTAATCAGACTAGGGATGCACAGTTAACTGTCATGGAGTCAACGCTAGAAACCACTGATTCCGTGAAACTGGCGAAACCAACACAACAGCCAAGCCAGAATGTCAGCAAAGGAGCATTAGCAGTTTTTGCTTCTACTTTTGTGACTATCTTCTTGTCAGAAATGGGAGATAAAACTCAAGTAGCTACTTTGCTGATGAGTGCAGAATCTCAGTCTCCTTGGTTAGTTTTTGCTGGCGCATCTTCAGCGCTAATAGCAACAAGTTTGTTGGGAGTTTTACTCGGTAGGTGGTTAGCAACTAAGGTATCTCCGCAAATTTTAAATAAAGCCGCTGGCATCAGTATGCTAGTAATTACCATGCAGTTAGTTTGGGAAATTTTTCATTCTTGAAATAGGGACTGGGGTACGGGCAATTCATGAATTGCCCCTAGTATTGGGGATTGGCGATCGTCTCAAATCTCAACTCCCAAATCCCAAATTTAAAAATCAAAAATCCAAAATCTAAAATCTAAAATCGCTATGATTGACTGGCATCTTTTAGGACTAAGTTTTATTACTGTGTTTTTGTCAGAATTAGGAGACAAAAGCCAACTCGCTGCGATCGCTCTGAGTGGAAGTACAAAATTTCCCCGTGCAGTGTTTTTAGGTACAGCTGGCGCGTTACTACTCACCAGTTTTCTTGGCGTAATTGCTGGCGAAGGTGCAGCACAATTGTTACCTGTGCATTGGGTAAAAGCGATCGCTGCGATCGGTTTTGCTATCATGGCTGTACGCTTACTTTGCTCAAATACTGCTTTACCCGAAGAATCAGAATAAACTATACCTTAAACACCAGAAACCCGGTTTCTTGAAGAAACCGGGTTTCTCTGTACCTAAGTTTCTCAACAATTAGTTTTGTCGGTAAAACAAACTGAGAATTGCGCCACCAACAATTAACTTAACTACTTCCAAAATCCAGTAAGCTTGATGCAGCAAACCCATACCAGCAGGAACAGCATTCACTGGATCGAGAACCTCTATATTTAACCCCAAAGCACTCATGTTTGGTGTCAATACATAAGTGAAAATCAGAGCAATAGTTAGAAGTATCATTGCTAAACCTATTGCATTGCGGCTCTGACTCACTAAAGTATTTTGCGTGCGTTTGACAACTAACACACCCGTCAATACTAAAGCGGCACACAACAATTCAATGCGGTTAAAAATCCAAAAAATTAAATAACCAGCTGTGGCAAAACCACTTTGCGACATCATTCCCGAAGCATACAAACCAGGCATAATTACCAAGTCCAAAACCAGGCTAGTACTGAGCCAAAAGGTCAAGGTAAAAATAACTACAGTTTGCCATCCTGGTCGCTTTAACTGAAGACTAGAGATTGTAGACATATAATTCCACCTGCTTTTGCATTACTTTCAGTTTAGCTAATTTTTCTTGTTAAAAATATGAAATATCTTTGCGGTTTGTTGCAGTTTTTGTGATTAAAATTAGTTAATAATGGCAGAAGATTTTTAAATTACGTGATAGCAAAACTTCTTTTCAAATCTTAATAAAGTCTCATGGAAACTTCTGGAATTCTCAGGGCCACATTAGCAGCCACAGTAGGTATTTTAGCTGGCTGGCAACAGGCAGAGGCAGTACAACTAGCAGATGGTACAGTTTACTTTGTTCAGCCTCCCAGTTTATTAGCCGCAACTACCACTTTTAACGATGCTTGTGCATGGTCAGCAACATATTATTTTACTGTTAACCTGCCGGAAAATGCCGGAGAACCCTTGCAACGAGTGGTGATTAATCAACATGAAGGAGTGGAGGACGTAGATTTTCGCTGGGAAGAAAGTCGTGCTTTTGTAGGAGTTCGGCGTAAAAAAGGGGAAGATTTGCCAATTCAAGAAGTGACAACAGATGAAAAAACTCGTTCTATTGCGATCGCTTTTGATCCCCCGATTGCTCCGGGAAAAACTGTAACTATTGCTCTTGAACCTGTGCGTAATCCTTGTTTCGGTGGAGTATATTTGTTTGGGGTGACGGCTTTTCCTCCGGGAGAAAAAGTACATGGTCAGTTTCTGGGTTTTGGACGGTTCCACTTTTATCTTAATGGAGCAATTCATCTCCCGGTAAGCTTCGCTGTACCGGGAGATGAATTGCGACCAGCTAACTCAGATTGAGCGCAGCGAATCAATATAGTTTGACGCTAACATTTTCCCAGGCTATACTATTACTAATTCCTGAATTAATAGAGAGATGTTAACAGCTTTAAAGGTAAGATTGTATCCCAGCAAAGAACAGCAAATAGCCCTAGTACAAAACTTTGGCTGTTGCCGCTTTGTTTGGAACCATTACCTGAATAAAAGCAACACTCAATATCAGGAAACGGGAAAAGGATTAAGCTATTGCGACATGGCTAAAGACTTGACGCAGTTAAAGAAACAGGAAGAATTCTTGTGGTTAAAGGATGCGTCATCTTCTGCATTACAGCAATCACTTAAAAACCTGGAAGCAGCATTTAAGAACTTCTTTAAACATCGGGCTAAATTTCCGAAGTTTAAAAGCCGACACAAAAAGCAATCGCTGAGATATCCAGCAGGCTGTTCAGTCAAAGGTAATGGTATCCAACTCCCTAAGCTGGGAGTTGTAAAAGCAATAATTTCTAAAAAGATTTGCGGCAAAATAAAATCCGTAACTGTCTCAAAGGACAGCACGGATAAATATTTTGCCGCTATTTTGTTGGAGGTTGAAGATAACCTAATCAACAAAGAGGGTAAGATTTCGGGTATTGATTTAGGTCTTAGCTCTTTAGTCACAGTGTTTGATGGAGAGACAACCTACAAGGTTGACCCCATCAAACTTACTAGGAAATATGCCAAGAGATTAAGACGTAGACAGAAATCTCTATCCCGGAAAAAGCTTGGCTCTAATAACCGAAAGAAACAGGTTAAGAAAGTAGCTGAAGTGCATCATAAAATAGCGAATACTAGACTTGACTTCCTCCATAAACTCTCTCATCAGTTAGTGAGTGACAACCAAACTCTTGTAGTTGAAAACCTTTGTGTAAAAGGACTAGCGCGTACCAATTTGGCTAAATCTGTATTAGATGCTGGATTGTCCATGCTAGTTAATTTCTTGGACTACAAACTGAAAAGAGTTGGCGGAATTCTTGTAGAAGTTGACAGGTTCTTCCCTAGTACTAAAATTTGCAATTGTTGCAAACACAAGAATGATTCTCTTACCTTAAAAGATAGACAATGGGTTTGTCCGGTATGTCAAACCCATCACGATAGGGACGAGAATGCCGCACGGAATTTGCGGGAAGAGGGTATCAAAATTCTGTTAACAAATACCGTTGGGCAAACGGAATTTCAAGCTTGTGGAGAAAGCGTAAGACTCACTAGTAAAGGTAGAAATACTTCTACTAGAAAGCAGCCTTCTAAGAAACAAGAATCTCCCGCCATAGCGTAGCGCAGTGCGGTGAGAGTGTCAAGAGCGCAGAAACTTCTTTTGGTAATTCTGCTAGTAAGTATACAGTATTACCCTAGTAAAACGCAGTATAAATATGTGAAACCCGGTTTGGATATCGGGTTTTTAATTTGCATAAGCTGTAATAAAGTATAAATTCAACAGAAATTTTTAGGCATTTTAAATTTAAAGTAAGCAACTTATAAAGTCGAAATTAATTGTTATAAAAAAGGATTAAAGTTTATCAAAGTTAATATATTTTATTTAATTAATAATAGGGCATCTTTGCAATTCGATTTAAGTATTGTTGCCACTTGACGATCGCTATAAAACCCATGCCAATATTGACAAAGAAAAACATGGTTGCTAAACACAAGTATTTTTCGACCTAACAGTAAAAAGTACAACTTAGAATTTTGTAAGGCATAGAACAATCATGACAACAACTCAACTCAGAAACGCTTATATTATTGGACAAGAAAACTTTCAAAGCTGGAGCCAAGGATTCGACCAAAGTAACTATTTACGGGTGTTACCTCACCCCGATCAAAAAGTTGTCTACAAAGACCCATTTCGAGATTGGCAATTAGACCGTCCCGGTAATTATATTTCCAGTTGGGGGCCGCAGGAAGAACTAAACGCTACCCTCAGAATGGAAAATATTAATCAAGTTCAAATTGATGGGTTTGGTATTCTCAAATCAGGAGATGGAAAAATTCCTTGGCTCCCTAATGCTAATGCTAACAATCAGCCTAGCAATACTCCCTACGAACAATTAAGAGGTTATAACGGCACAATACCGGGGCCATTTTTAATTACAGAACCAGGAGACACATTAAATTTATGGTTGGAAAATAACTTAGACCAAGTAACTAATCTTCACACTCATGGACTTCATGTTTCACCAATGGGACGTGGTGATAACGTGCTGCAAGCAGTCAATCCCGGAGAAAGTTGGAATCAAATTATTCAGATTCCTGATAATCATTTTATTGGCCCTGATTGGTATCACCCTCATTTACACGGCTTAACAAATGAACAGGTTTCTTCAGGTTTAGCAGGTCAATTATTACTAACGGCTCCCTATAATTTGCCGGATTTAGACAAATTCAATCCCAAAGAAAGGCCATTTCATTTTATGGCACTTAATACTTTTGGGGTGCAACAAGTAAACAGGCAAGGAAGCCCAACCGATCCGTTAAATCAAAACCCAACAATAGCCCTTCCTGCTGGGACACCATTGCAAGTTTTGGGGACAGAAAATGGGCAACCAGTTTATGAATTGTCCGATGCAGTTTTCATGGGTTACAATGCCAAACCCATATCTGAAGCTTACGATCCGACAAGACCCACAGGTGGTGCGCCAGGGATTTTCTCATACGGCGGTGGGCCATTAGCTGAACCTGTAGAAAATGTAATTCACACAGTTAATGGTCAGTATAATCCGACAATTGAAGTGAAAACTGGTGAATGGAATTTGTTCGCATTCACTAATATGAACAGTAATGCTTTTCACATTATTCAACTGTTCAAAGAAGAAGGGGACAATTTAATTCCTCAAGAAGTAACATTGGTGGCTATTGATGGAGATGCTGCGGGAGCAGTAGCTTCTAATAGTAGAAAGATTAGCGAACTGCCTGTTCTTTCTCCTGGACAAAGATTAACTGTTCAAGAATGGTTTGAGAAACCAGGGAAATATTATTTCCTATCTAATGGAACTGAAGAAATTATCGGCAATAATACTTCGGCTTTAATTAAAGGAAAAGATGGATTTGCTGATGGTCACTTGATTTGGGGTTCGCAAGTATTAGCAACTGTGGAAGTGACGGGAAATGAAGTACCAGAAGGTGCGCCTCCAGAAGCTTATGATACTTTAATTGAACAAGCCCAAGAAATTGATGAAAAAGTTGCAGCTGCAAGAAGCGGAGATTTCGATCGCCAACGTACATTCACTTGGTCAGCTAACTTAGGAAATGCGCTGGCAATAGGTAACACTCCTGACGATTTGGACGTTGTTAGTTTCGAGGGAACATATCGAATTAACGGAGAATATTTTGCTACCGAATTTGGGAAGAGTCAAGTTCCTTTGGCAATGCCAATGTTAGGCACAACCGAAGTTTGGAGTATGAAGAATACCTCTGGTCAGAGCGATCCTAACCTTCCTCCTCAAATAAATCTTCCTTTGCTGGAATGGCATCCTTTCCACATTCACCAAAATGATTTTACGGTTCTAGAAATTAACGGGATTCCAGTTAGTCAACTCAAAAGTGCTTATCTAGATGGTGTGTTGAGCGATACGATCGGTCTACCACCAACCTACAAACCCAACACACCTACCCCTGAAAACCCTTACGGCGAACCGATGAGAGATGGGGAAACTTCCGAAGTAAAAGTGGTGATGGAATTTGAAGATTTTCCCGGTAGTTATGTGAATCACTGTCACATTTTGTTCCACGAAGATGCCGGAATGATGGCACCTGTGCGCGTGGTTTTGAATACGGACAGTACTTGGTTAGGTTTAGCTGGTGAACAAAGTAATGGAAAATTGGATTTATATCGGGCGAGTAATTTAAACCAAAGGATTAATTTATCGCCTTATGGTGCAGCATTTACAGGTGCGGTGAATCTAGCAATTGGTGATGTTAATTACAAACGCAAAGATAATCTGAACAAAAATGTTACCGATAACGTCACCGATATTATTACTATTCAATCTAATTTGAGTAGTACAGAAACTAGATTCACTATCAAAGTATTTGATGGTCAGACATTGAGCGAAGGGCAAAAACAAGGCATTACCCAATTTGACGGACTGAACCAAGAATTAGTAATTACTGAATTTTCTCCCTTCGTCAACCAAACATTTACACCTAATGCCAAAGCATCAGTAGCAGCTGGAGATATTAACGGCGATGGTTTTTCTGACATCATCGTTGGTGTAGGTGGAAACGCCAATCCTTTAATTGAAGTTTATAGCGGTTTGGACTATCACTTAATCGCCAGAATTAGTCCATTCCATCATGAAACCGGATTCACAGGCACAATTAACCTAACTTCTGGTGATATTGACGGAGATAACTTTGATGATGTTGTGGTTTCCCAAGGTAGTGGAGGACGAGGATTAGTAGAAGTTTACAGTGGACGTTCCATTGAATTAAAAGGCAGTTTGAATGGCAAAGATACAGCACATGACACTGCATTGTTAACCAATACTTTCCAACCTTATGGTGAATTTAATGGCGAAATTAAAGTAACATCTGGTTATGTTTTGCAAAGACCAGATGTTCCCAATGGTCAAGCCATTCAAACTTACCACGCTAACCTCACTACAATGGCGGTTGGTAACTTACCTCCAGGTCATGAAGCAGTGAAAATCCACACTTATTTGGGTGGCGCACATCACGATCATGCAGCAGAAGATCATTCTCACAGTTCCGCCGCCGCAGCGGAAATGAACGAACCAGAAATTCGTTTAGATAAGGAATTTACTCCCCAAGGTAATTTAACCGGAATGTTAGGAAGTTTTGCAGATATTAATGGTTTATCAAGAGGTGAACCAGTAATATTTTCTGTCGATGCTTCTGGCAAAGCAGGATTAATTCGCTTGCAAGAAGGAAATCGCGTAATGTCTCTTGCGGCTGGCGGAAATTTGTTTACTTCCGGCAATGATTCCTATTACGGAGATACTGGAAATAACAGCTTATTTGGCAGTTCTGGTAATGATGAAATTTATGGTTTGAGTGGCAACGATCAAATCAATGGCAACGCCGATAATGACACAATTTTCGGTGGTGATGATAACGATACCTTGCGCGGTGGTAAAGGTAACGACGTAATTTATGGCAACCAAGGTCAAGATTTAATATTTGGAGATTTGGACAATGATACAATTTATGGAGGCAAAGGTAACGACGTAATTTATGGCAATCAAGGTCAAGATGTGCTGAACGGAAACTTAGGAAATGATACAATTTTCGGCAGCAAAGATAATGACTTAATTTCTGGCAATCAAGGCAAAGATGTTCTGTTCGGTGATACAGGAAATGACACTGTTTATGGTGGTCAAGATGATGACTTAATTTATGGTAATTTAGGTCAAGATTCTTTGTTCGGTGATGCTGGAAATGACACTGTTTATGGTGGTCAAGAAAATGATACTTTGAATGGAGGAACTGGGGATGATTGGTTAAGAGGTGATTTGGGTAATGATGTGTTGCAAGGTGGGGAGGGAAGCGATCGCTTTATCCTCGCCGCCAACAAAGGAAGTGACACCATTGTTGATTTCCAAAATGGCACCGATTCCATCATCTTAACTGGTGGTTTAACATTCGCTCAACTAACGATCGCTGAAAGTAGCGGTTCAACTTTAATTAGGATTACCAGCACCAATGAACTATTAGCAACTCTCAGTGGTATCCCACTCAGTCAAATTGGAGTTGAGGATTTTATTGCCTTATAAAGTACGTTGTTGCGCTTCAGCGCTTTTAGCGCTAAAGCGCAACAACGTACTTAAGTTAAACTCATCAAATTACACAACTTATAAACTGTTCTTGCACCAACATTTGCATCCCATTCATCATCACCAACTTCCACAACATCAAAACCAATAATTTCCCTACCACTATGCACAACTTCCCGAAATAAACAAAAAGTTTGTTCTAATTCTAAACCTCCAGGAACCGGAGTTCCCGTATTTGGACAAAGTTTCGGATCTAAACCATCAACATCAAAACTAATGTAAACTTGTTGGGGTAATTCAGCCACAATTTGTTTACATAAATCCAACCAAGTCACCCCAGCATAAAGCTTTTGCTTCAACATCGGATCGTAGTAGGCAGAAATTCGCCCTTCCGACTGCTTAATTAAATTAATTTCCCCTTCAGAAATATCCCGAATTCCCACCTGAACTAACTTAGAAATTTGCGGTATTTGCAAAGCATTAAACATAATCGAAGCATGGGAAAACTCAAATCCTTCATAAGCTTCCCGCAAATCAGAATGAGCATCAATATGCAAAATTCCCAAGTTTGGATAACACTCTGCCAATGCTTGCATATATCCTAAAGGTACACTATGATCGCCGCCAATCACCGCAACTTTTTTACCCTGATTCATCGCAGTTTTTGCTTGCTCAAACAGCCATTGATTAAGTGCTTGTGACTCGCGGTTAATCTCGTCCAGAAGTTCTCCAATTTCTGGATCATCTTCTACAAATTTACCTTGTTCTAAATGCTCAATAATTCTGGTAGCTTTCTGCCTTAAGCGATCGCTTTTTTGCTGAATCTCAGAAGAGATTTCTGCCATAAAAATCCCTTGTTTCCAGCCTTCGGGATTATCAAAATCAAAAAGATCCAATTGACGAGAAGCTTCTAAAATTCTTTTTGGCCCTGCGGCTGTTCCAAAACCATAAGAAACTGTAACTTCCCAAGGAACACCAAACACAATAATATTAGCAGATTCATAATCAAAAGGAAGCCCTAATAAATTGCCGTTATCAATGCCAATTCCGTTAGGATCAAAGTTTTGCAGAATTTCTTCTCTAGTAGCCATTGGGTAATTCCTAAAATTTTCTGGTAGGTTAGCAAAAAGTGTCTCAATTAATGTTAATCTAGCGACACCTGTTTATTTAACGCAAAGTGTTAGTTGTCAGCTTCAGCGTTTTTGATCCCCCTAAATCCCCCTTAGTAAGGGGGACTTTGAATCCAGATCCAGTTCCCCCCTTGGTAAGGGGGGTTAGGGGGGATCTAACCGAGATCTTTGTAACTAACAACTTGAGTTATTTAGCAAACAACTGCGCCGCATTTATGATAGCGAGAAAAACTATGAAATTTACTCCTTCCTTGTTGATATTTTTCCTGCTGTTATTGATTTCAGGTTGTAATCAAAATCAGAGGACAACGGCAGAAATTATCAAACTAACTTCATCGGAATCTTCACCTGAGTTAAAGCAAGTCAAATCTTATACTAAGGAAGCGAAGCTTGTTGCTGTTGGCGATTTGTTAATGCACATGAGTTTAACTCGATCGGGTTACATTCCCCAACAGAAAACCTATAATTTTGATGGGTTTTTTACTGAAGTTAAGCCGATTATTTCTAGTGCAGATTGGGCGATCGCAAATGTAGAAACCACATTAGCAGGCGCAGAAATGGGTTACTCAGGCTATCCGTTATTTAATGCTCCACCGCAATTAGTAGATGCTGCCAAAAAAGCCGGATTTAATGTTTTAACAACTGCCAATAATCACTCGTTAGATAAAGGCGAAAAAGGAGTAATTAACACTATTAATAATATCCGATCGCGTGGAGTTGTGTCAACAGGTACAGCTAGATCGGCTAAAGAAGCAACGCAAATTTTAATGGTGAAGAAAAATGATATTAACATGGCGATTTTAGCCTATACTTATGGAACAAATGGTATTCCTATTCCTCAAGGTAAAACTTATTTAGTATCACTAATCGACGAAGGTAAAATTATTAGCGATATCGCTAGAGCCAGAAAACAGGGAGCCGAGGTAGTGACAGTTGCCTTACATTTTGGCAATGAATATCAACGCCAACCTGATGCAGCACAAAAGCAATTAGTAGAAAGGTTAATTAAAGCGGGTGCAGATATCATTCTCGGTAATCATCCCCACGTTGTTCAACCTTACCAAGTTTTTCGAGTTAAGGGTAAAGATGGGAAATTAAAAACCAGAACAGCAATTTATTCGCTGGGGAATTTTGTGGGGAATCAAAATGGGAAATACCGAAATTTGGGAGTAATATTTTCTGTGAAAGTTCGCAAGACTTTTCCGCAGAAAACTGTAGAAATTGCTGAAGTGGAAGCTTTACCTACTGCGATCGACAAATACACCCTAAACAACAAACTCAACTTTCGCGTTTTACCCCTCAGTGCAACCTTATCTCGTAAAGAAGTTCCCTTTTTATCACCTCAAGAACGCTTAGTTTTAAAAGATCAATTGTTTGAAATGAAGAGTCATGTAAAATCAATGGGAGAGTACAAAACAATTACAGTAAAATAGAACCAACCCGCCAAATTCGCCAATCAGCAATTATGGTAAAAGAACTACCATCCGACACGACACCCGCCATTATCTACCCCGAAAGTGATGGACAACCAATGGCAGATAATACCAAACAATTTCGCTGGATTGTCACAATTAAGGAAAATTTAGAACTGTTATTTGCCGAAGATCCTAACGTCTTTGTTGCCGGAGATTTGCTTTGGTATCCGGTTGAAGGAGATAACAAAACTCGCCAAGCTCCTGATACAATGGTTGTGTTTGGTAGACCAAAAGGAGACAGAGGTTCTTACAAACAATGGGAAGAAAATAATATTGCGCCACAGGTGGTTTTTGAAATTTTATCTCCTGGGAATCGTCTCAAAGCAATGGCTCATAAATTGAAGTTTTACGAACGATATGGTGTAGAGGAATACTATGTTTATGAACCTGATGATGTAGAGTTAATTGGGTGGGTGCGTTCTGGAAATGAACTAGAATTAATTGACGAAATGAATGGTTGGATTAGTCCTCGTTTAGGAGTGAGATTTCAAATTACAAATGGTAACTTGGAAATTTTTGCACCTTCTGGAGAGAGGTTTTTAAATTTTGTAGAATTGGGACAATTAAGGGAACAGGAAAAACAGCGTGCTGATGAAGCAGAGAGACAGTTGGAAGAGGAAAGATTGAAATATCAAGCTTTGCAGGAGTTGTTGAGAGAGAGGGGGATTAATTTAGAGGAGTTGTGAAGGGGGAGAGTGCGATCGCCTTAGCTTTGGTGTAAAATCTCAGTTAAAATTGGATATGTATTTAAGTCAAGAATATAAATGGCTGCTAAGGATATTTACCATAATGCTGTGAGATTTGCATTGGTTAAGGATGGCTGGGAGATTCTAAGAGAAGATTATACTTTGGAGTATGGTGGCGATCGCTTATACGTGGATCTTGCCGCAGAAAAATCGATCGCCGCAGAAAAACAGGGTCAAAAAATTCTTGTAGAAGTCAAAAGCTTTTTAGGTCGATCGTTTATTAAGGACTTAGAGCAAGCTGTGGGTCAGTATGTTGTTTATCGAGATATTTTAATAGAGACGGCATTAGATTTTGAACTGTATTTGGCGATTACACAAGGAATCTATAAAAGTTATTTTCAACGTCAGTTAACCCAAATGATTATCAATCGAAATAAAGTGAAATTGTTAATCGTCGATCCAGAAAGTGAGGTAATTGTGCAATGGATAAATTAAAGCATTATCGGCAAATAACTCAAGAAGTTTTAACAGAATATCATCAACTCAATGAAAAATCTGGTTCTACAACTGAAAGTGTTTTAGCCTTTGATGAAGTACACGATCAGTACCTTTTGCTGTTAATGGGCTGGCACAAAGATGAACGGATTAAGAATGTGATGATTCATATCCGTTTAAAAAATAACAAAATTTGGATTGAGGAAGATTGGACAGAGGATGGGGTGGCGACAGATTTGTTGCAGAAAGGGATTGGAAAAGAGGAGATTGTTTTAGCTTTTCATCCACCTCATGTCAGACAATATACTGAATTTGCGATCGCGTAGCGACTCCATTTTTCAAACTACTAAGCAGGGGAATTTGCGATCGCATTTTTTGTAGTTGGGGGGAGTGCGATCGCGCTTAAAAACAGTTAAAACTCATACCAAATCCGGTTATTACAAACTACTTTCCCATTTTCATTAATTCTGCTTTAAAAAAGCTTTTGATGTTTAGGTAAGTAGTCTAAATAAAGCGGATTTTGTATCATGCAAAAAATTTTAATTCATCAACTCCTATTGCTAAATTTTTGCTTTAAGGAGAGCTATATTTGTTTAACGCTAATTAATTAATAAATACAATCTTTAGGGTTAGTAAGTTTATCAGCACTATAGGAGTAGAGCATAGGTTTCCTAAGATTAGAACTGGCTATCATCGGATTTATAACTGGAATTGGAATTCCACCATGCAGTAATCCTTTTCCTTCAGGATCTGGGAGAAAAATATCGATAAATTGTTCGTAGTCTTGATATTCAAACCTTGTACTATGGTTTACTCTTTCTAGTCTAATTACTCCAAACTTTTCAGGATAAATTGGTATTTGTTTCCAAACATTACTATTGGTTATATAAACAGATCTCATCAAATTTTGACTTTTAATTTTTTTCAAAAGTTCATCATTTGATTTTTGTAATCGATTAATTTTTTGCTTCAAATTTAAATTCTCAAAATCCTTGGAACTCAGCTTTTTCTTTCGCTCAATTACTTCCATGTGTAAATCATAGATTTTTTTTTCATAGGGATTGCCAAGCAAATCATTTTCTAAACTACTCATCAAGCCAGCTAAAGCGCTACCTAGCACTGGCTGCCAAATTGAGCCTGCAAAAACCACTCCCCAACCCACAGTTCTAATAAAGTTTTTCTTATTCTTGCAACTATCGCAAAGTATAGTGAGATCCTTCGAGAAAAAGGTTTTTTTGCACTCACAGCATTCCGTGTAACCAAGGCCGTTAAATCTCATGGGCATCATATTAAGCTTAACCTTTGAGGTTTAAGTTGTATCTTGAGTACAAGTATAGCAAGCTCATTATTTCAACGTCTGGTACGTTGATGCTAACTTAATGTTGAAAGGGCAGTTGGAAGGCTGTATCAGTCAATACTCAACTATATAGCTACGATCGCACAACCAAGTCAGGAGGTTTTGAGTGCCTGAAAATATTCGAGTCTACGGCTATCACGGCACAAGTGCAGAAGCAGCAGAGGGAATTATTCAGCAGGGTTTTAATGTCAGTTCCAATGACTACGACTGGCTAGGAACGGGAGTATACTTTTTCCAAGATGCACCTGTACGCGCTTGGGAATGGGCAAATCAGCAACATCCGACAAATCCGGCTGTAATTCGTTCTACAATTCGCTTAGAAGATTGTATTGATTTAGTGGACATTAGTTGGTCTTCACAAATTGCAGCAGCGTATAATTTATATCTAAGCAAATGCCAGGAAGCAAACCAACCTTTGCCTAGACAAACTGCTGGCGCTCATCGGTTAGATTGCGCTGTAATTAATTATGCTGTTAGTTACTTTGAGGAACAGTCTAGAAAAATGGTTCGTGCTATTCGAGCAGTATTTTTAGAAGGTTCGCCAATTTTTCCAGGTTCTTATCTGTACGATCGCGCTCACATCCAAATAGCCGTCAGAGATAGATCTCTAATTGAAGAATCTTGTTTAATAGAAATATAAGGAGGAATTAAATCATGTTAGATCCCAAAGAGTTTGGTGAAATTCTGAGCAAACATTTTGCAGAAGTTACACCTGAGCAATTTGTAGAAAATCTGAAAAAATACTGCCCAGAATTTTTTGAGGATGATATTGTTGACTCAGAAACATCTGAATTAGAGGCAAATGAATCAAAAGATGAATTGCAAGAGAAGACAGCAACGGCATAGAAATTAGAGTTGGGTGGAAATGTTTATGTTTGTGGTGTGAGGTGCGATACCTGCTACGCACACGCTATGCGATCGCATAAGGAGAAATTTTATAATGGCAAATCCAAAAAGGGCGGCTGAACTGATTCGCAAACATTTTGCAGAAGTTACACCTGAGCAGTTTTTGGAAAATCTGAAAAAACACTGTCCAGAAATTTTTGAGGATGATATTGTTGACTCAGAAACATCTGAATTAAATACAAATAAATCAAAAGATGAATTGCAAGAGAAGACAGCAAGGGCATAGAAATTATAGTTAGGTAAAAATGTTTATGTTTGTGATGTGAGTTGCTATACCTGCTACGCACACGCTACGCGATCGCATTAAAATAATATGTGGCGCTAATTAGTCCTCTTCAGAGGACTTAAGCTATTAGCCTGGGAATTGATTCCCAGGCGAGTTATGCAACTTGTACCAAATTTCCATAAAAATAATCCTCAATTAACAAACTCAATTCCTCTCAAATTACCTGCTTCTTTCTGTAAACCTTTCAGCATTCGAGATTCTCCAACCCACTCATCAAACTCCATATCTAATCGATGTTGAAATTCATCTTTTTCAAAGCGTCGCAGAAATTCTTCTGTAGACATCTGATATTTTGCTTCAAATTCTTGGATTCGTTCTTCTGTTCGACGGATACCAGCTTCTAGCGATCGCAATCTCTCCCCCACCTCTTCTTCAATAAATCTCTTTAACGAATCTGGATGCTTACAGATAATTCTCAATTCTGCCATCTTACTTTCTCCCAGGACTTACGCAACTGGCACAATTAGTGGGGTGCGTCAGACTATAAATCCAATGGACAAAATCAGAGTTTTAGCTTCTGACGCACCCTACAACTCTTTTTTATTATTCTCTTCAACAACCGCAGAAAAAATTACCTTTGACGTGCATAAAGTCCGATTAATTCTGCTGCTGCCAAAATATGACCGTTCATAGCTGCTTCCAACTGTTCTTTAGTCGCACCTGATGCTAATTCCAAAGTGCGATCGAGCGCGTACAATTTGAAAAAATAACGGTGCGTACCGCTAGGCGGACAAGGGCCACCATAACCCAATTTACCGAAATCAGTTTTCCCGTGAGTACCGCCATCTGCCAAAGTTGCATCACCCGGAACTGCTTCTGGTAAACTAGTAATTTCCGGGGGTAAATCGTAAAGCACCCAATGAACAAAAGTTCCCATTGGTGCATCTGGATCGTCAACAATTAAAGCCAAACTTTGCGTTCCCGTTGGTGGTGCATCCCATTTTAATGGGGGTGAAAAATCTCGACCATCGCAAGTATATTTGGATGGAATCATACTGTTAGCGGAAAAAGCATCACTTTCAAGTTTCATAGTTTTCACCTTTGCTGGTAATTGACTATTAGTAGAAGGATTATTGATAGGTCTGCAACTTACTAGGGAAAGTCCTACTAATCCAAGTAAATTAATACTTTGCTGTAGGAAGTTTCGGCGTGCGATCGTACTAGACATAAATATTAACAAATTATCTCCAATATGGATAAAGTGCTAAATTTATGATAATATTTTTAACAACAATAGAAAATTTTAGGAGAATTGCAATGGAACTGGACAAAATTATCAAAAAAGTGACGGGGTTGTATTTAGGTTCTGCGATCGTGGCGGTAGCTGTTGCTATTGCAACTTTGGGAGAATCTTTTGTCATACTTCTTGGCATAGGTGTGTTCGGTTTGGTAACGCTTTTAGGCGATGCGATCGCAGAATATGGCATCGACGCAGTACTGATTGCCATCTACATAGAACGTAGCAAAAAAGAATCTGTGGAGTCTCTGACTAAAGAAATCGAAGGTTTATTGATTACAGAACCCCTAAAGCTTAAACTGAAAAATGTACTAATCGCAAACAATATGATCAACAATACTGAAACTCAAAATGGAACTAAAGTGGAAAAAACTAGGACAGTTATAATCGAGAATTAATATCGAATCCCAAAAGATAATGCTACGACTGGACATCATAAGAAAAGAAACCCGGTTTCGCAGAAGAAACCGGGTTTCTGGAATCACTAAGCAGTGAAGTATTTCGCCACCGGATGATAAGTAATAATCGCCGTCGTAGACTGTTCAGGATAAAGCTGTTCGCTTTCATCCATAAACAGATTAATTCTTTCAGTTCCTAACAACTCCAACTGCTTATATTGATCCTGAATATTCGGACAAGCAGGATAACCAAAACTGTAACGAGAACCGCGATATCTTTGCGCCAAAATATCACGAATATTATCCGGTTCTTCCCCAGCAAAACCTAACTCGCGGCGAATTCTGGCGTGTACCCATTCCGCCAAAGCTTCCGCAGTTTGCACCGCCAAACCATGAAAATACAAATAATCAGTATATTGATTATCTGCAAACAACTTTTGGGCAAACTCCGTCGCAATATTCCCCACAGTTACCGCCTGCATCGGAAACACATCAACCTTCCCACTTTCCACAGGCGCAAAGAAATCAGCAATACACAAACGCCGCCCAGATTTTTGCCTTGGAAAATCAAACCTCGCCACCTCTCTTGTGGGGTGGGCATCCTGCCCGCCTTTCAATTCCTCCCAATCATAAATATGCAAAGAATTCCCCTGACTTTGACAAGGAAAATAACCATAAATCACCTGTGGATGCAACAAATTCTCCTCAACAACTCGCTGCTTCCAATGTGACAAAATCGGGTAAACCTTCTCCTCCAAAAAGCGATCGTATTCTTCCCGTGACTGTTCCTTTGGTTTGCGGAATTGCCATTGTCCAGCAATCAAAGCTTGCAAATCCAAATACCCAAAAACCTCCTCTATTGGTATCTCTTCCGACAACAAAAGTTGCGTACCCCAAAAAGGCGGAGTCGGACGTTCAATATCAACAGCAACCGCCTCAGAACGCCTAGTATCAACCTCTTTTACTTCCCCCGATAAAACCGCACCATTAGACTTAGCAGACTTCCCTTCCCTTGTGGGGTGTTCTCTTGTGGGGTGTTCTCTTGTGGGGTAGGCATCCTGCCTGCCATCTCCCTCATCCAAAAATCCCTTTAAATCATCCCAATTTCCCGCAACTTTCGCAGGCATTAATTTATCCATAAAATGCAAATCTGCAAACGCATCTTTGCCGTAAATCACCTTACCTTTGTAAGTATTCTGACAATCTTCATGGACAAACTTCGGAGTTAACGCCGCACCACCTAAAATTACCGGAACTGTGATTCCCTTTTCGTTGAAAACCTCCAAATTCTCCTTCATAAAAGCAGTTGATTTCACCAACAAACCACTCATAGCAACGCAATCTGCTTTATGTTCCTGGTAAGCATCAATGATGTTATCAACTGGTTGCTTAATTCCCAAATTTACCACTTTGTAACCATTATTAGAAAGGATGATATCAACCAGGTTTTTCCCAATATCGTGAACATCACCTTTTACAGTAGCAATTACCACAGTTCCCTTAGAATTATTGCCTGATTCTTGCTTTTCCATCATCGGTTCTAAGTAAGCAACTGCTGCTTTCATAGTTTCCGCAGATTGCAATACGAAAGGTAATTGCATTTGTCCAGAACCAAATAACTCACCGACAACTTTCATGCCATCTAATAAGAAAGTGTTGATGATTTCCAAAGGTTTATATTGTTCTAATGCTTTAGCTAAAGCATCTTCTAAACCAATCCTTTCGCCGTCGATAATGTGACGTTTCAAACGTTCTTCAATGGGGAGATTTGCATCCTCAGATCGATCGCGCTTAGTAGTCTTCCCTTCAAACAGCTTAGTTAACACCGCCAAAGGATCGTAAACACAAATCTCGCCATCAAATTCCCGTTCATCATAAATCAATTTCCGGCAAACTTCTTGATGTTCCGGTTCAATTTTTGCCAATGGTAAAATCTTGCTGGCGCTAACAATTGCCGCATCCATTCCTACCGCCATTGCTTCATGCAAAAACATGGAATTGAGGACAATTCTCGCCGCCGGATTTAACCCGAAAGAAACGTTAGAAACACCTAATAAAATATGACAACCGGGCAATTCTTCCCGAATGCGACGAATAGATTCAATAGTCGCTTTACCGTTTTCTCGATCTTCTTCAATCCCGGTAGAAATTGGCAATGCTAAAGTGTCGAAAAAGATCTCTTCCGGTGGGATACCATATTCTACAGCTTGATTATAAGCACGTTGAGCAATTTGGAATTTCTTATCAGCAGTTCGCGCCATTCCTTCTTCATCAATTGTTCCAATTACAACTCCCGCACCATACTTTTTCGCTAACTCTAAAACCTTAAAGAAACGCTCTTCACCATCTTCATAGTTAGTCGAATTAAGTATACACTTACCCCCGACAACTTTCAGCCCCGCCTCCATTTTTTCCCACTCGGTCGAGTCCAACATCAAAGGCAAAGTGACATTTGTTACCAGCCTTGATGCCAACTCCCGCATATCCCGCACACCGTCCCGACCAACATAATCGACGTTGACATCGAGGACGTGCGCCCCTTCCCGGACTTGGGATTTCGCCAAAGCGACCAATCCATCCCAGTCTTCAGCGTTCAGCAAGTCACGGCATTTCTTAGAACCGCTAGCATTTAGCCGTTCGCCAACAATCAGGAAAGAGTTATCTTGCTCGTAAGGCTGTGCTGTATAAATTGATGCTGCCGAATGTTCGTAAGTAAAATGCCGTTCCTTTGGTTGCAGAGATTTACCAATTTCTGCCAATTGTGCAATGTGTTCGGGACGAGTACCGCAACAACCGCCAATGACTTGCACACCCCAATCTTCGACGAATTTCATTAACGCCATGCGTAGTTCGATCGGCGTAAGTTTATAATGTGCATGACCGCCGATATTTTCCGGCAACCCGGCGTTAGGAATGCAAGAAACCACGAAGGGCGAACTTTGACAAAGATATTTGATATGTTCTGCCATGCGATCGGGCCCAGTGGCACAATTTAGACCTAAAATATCAATGGGGTAAGGTTCTAAAATTGTCAAAACGGCGCTGATGTCAGAACCTACCAGCATAGTTCCGGTAGTTTCCATTGTCACCGAAACCATCAGCGGACGGCGATCGCCTTTTTTGCGAAAAACTTCTTCAATTCCATTCAACGCCGCCTTAATTTGCAGCACATCTTGACAAGTTTCCACAATAAACAAGTCAACGCCACCATCAAAAAGCCCTTCCGCCTGTTCGGTAAAAGCGTTTTTCAATGTGTCAAAATCAATATGTCCCAAAGTGGGTAACTTAGTTCCGGGACCCATTGAACCTGCAACAAAACGAGGTTTTTCGGGAGTAGAGAATTCGTTAGCGACACTTTTGGCAAGTTCAGCAGCGGTTTTGTTGAGATAGTATGCTTTATCTGCTAAATCATATTCTGCCAATACCACAGAAGTTCCGCCAAAAGTATCAGTTTCAATCACATCTGCGCCAGCTGCGAGAAAGTCACGGTGTACTTTAGCGACTGCTTCCGGTTTAGTGTGGACTAAATACTCATTACATCCCTCATATTCTGGCCCTCCAAAGTCGGCGGCGGTGAGGTTTTGCGTTTGTAAGTTGGTGCCCATTGCGCCATCGAAGACGATGACAGGGCGTTCTGGACTGTGAAGACGTTGGAGGAAAGAACTACTCATAATATAAACTAAGAGGTTTGCCAGATTAAGATATAACGCTTAATCTATTTTTGCAGAATTACTGAGTACCGGAGCAATTGGAAAAATGAAAAAATAAACGTTTCTTACCTAAATCATCCGCTAAATAACGCACTCACTATGATGCTCAAGAAAAAAGACTGCATCCTACCAACTCAAATTTTCTGACACCAGAAATTATACATTCCCCCAAAGGTACTTGGGTAAGTCTCTTCAAATTTATCCCAAAATAATAAGTTGGTCATGGCGCTGTCTTCAGGAAACATTTCTTGATAGTTGTTTTTAATTTGAGGATTCCTGAACTCAAACCCAACAAATTTTAAACCAAGATCAGCTAAAATATCAGCGACTCGCGGCAAAGTAAATTGATGTTCTTGGACGTGAAATAACAAATCACGACAATCGCTTAAGTTATAAAAATCTCTGTATTCAGTTACTTCTTTCGCCGGATGATCTGGAGGAAGTTGCAAAAGTTCTTGCCTACCTTTTCTCATGTCTGCTGCTGTGTTCTGCAATCCTTGACTCTGGATAAATTCTCTAGCTGCGTTGACTGCTATCCTAGCTTTTTGGCTGTAAAGACCAATTTTCATTAATCCCAAAGGTTGCAGAAGATCAACTAAAATTTTCCATCCTGACACCGGATTTTCTAAGTGATGCAGAACTCCTGTAGAAATGATTATGGGAAATCTCCGATCTAAATTAGATAAACCTAAAATATCTCCTTGCTGGAAACTAATGTTAAAAATCCCCAGTTCCCTGGCTTTACGAATTGCATAAGCAATACTGCTGGCACTAAGATCGATTGCTAAAATTTCCGGATCATTTAATAATGATGCCCAACCAATTGCTTGTCTACCAGTACCGCACCCAGCCTCCAGAATTTTAATTGGTTTTTCGGTGAATTCAGGTAGTTTAACCTGTGGTAATAAATAGCCTAAATAAGAAGATAGGTTTTGGGGAAAATTTAGGTTGACGCTTAACCATCTGGGATAAGGGTTTTCCTCATATTGCGTTTTTACTGCTAAGGAAACCCCATCAAACTGATTGGTAATACACTTGATAGTTGTTTTGATTTCTTGCTCTTCTTGATAATCTTTTAACTGGCTTTTAATTAAAGTCTTTATGGGGAAGATCCAGTTATTTTCGGGAATTTTTAGTAATTCCCAAACTCCATCTAGGGTATGTAAAGGCTGGTACATACTGAAAGTTGCTAGTTTAGCTATAAACTCATCGGAGAGGGTAATTTGATTATTTTTCAACCTGGTATCTAAGTCAGATTTTAAATTAATTAGTTCCTGGGATTCTGCGGTACTGACTGCATAAATATATTCGTTGTTAAAACACTGGCTAGCTAACGCTAATAAAAAGGGTATTTCTACAGCTTTGGCAGGAATCTCGCTTTGCCAATCTAATAAAATATTTCGGCGAATCAGAGTGAGAAAAATTTCCCACTCGCTGCCAACAATAACTGTATGTTGGAGAATTGCTTGAAATAAACTATTATGGAAAATCTGCTGTAATCTTAGTTGTTGGTATGCCAATGTTAAAGTATCTATCTGATGATTTACCGCCCAATTCAACACCTGCTGAAATTCAGCATCTAGTTGCAAAGCATTGATCGTAACTGGTAAAATTGATTGGTAATCAATCCCTGGAATAGTAAAACTTTTTTCTATTTCCTGTAAAAGTTCGGGACTAATTGCATCAAAAGGTATATACTTGAAACACTCTAGGAATCCTTGGCGATAAGTAAGATTTTCCGGTTCTCTAATTAGGGAAGCATAATAATAGTTAAGGGCGGAGAAAAAATCACCTTTGTTCTCATAACAGTTAGCTATTTTATAAAAGGTTTCAGCCGAGTGAGAGTTAATTTCAATTGCTTGCTGGTAAAAAGCGATCGCTTCCGCAAAATCCCCCTGTCTTGTCCGAATATTCCCCAAGTTACAGTAAGCATAAAAATGCTCTGGTTGCTGTTGTAAAATTTGCCAATATATCCTCTCTGCTGCTGTTAAATTTCCCGAATCGTCATAGTAAAAAGCTTCAGTTTCTAATATATTTATCAGTTCCCCTAATTTCTGGTTGACTTCCGGGGAGTCAGGTTCTAACATCACAGATAACCAAGTAAGTTGAGCTTCTTCTTCATTTCCTTGCAGTAGTAATGCTAGCCCTAAATACCAATAATTAAATAATTCGCCAGGATGTAGCTGAATACATTGCTCGTAAATTGCGATCGCTTCACTATATTGATTTTCTCTTAAACAATTAGTTGCTTGTTGTTGCAGTTCATTTAAGCTCATAAATAAGTGTCACCCATCACTTTTACCGCCGCTCATAATTTTAGCAAAATCACCCTTGGCTTGGCGATCACATTTCATCGATCGAGGTTGCTTAAAGTTTCTGACTTACCGAACGAAACTCAAGTTTAAACTAAAACAGAATCGCACTTTCTATCAACTATATCAACTAAACTTTCCCTAAAATCTTCAGTCCGTTTTAACGGACTTTCGCTATTAGCCTGCGAATTGATTCGCAGGCGGGCTGACAACACAAGTGTAAGATATTAGTAGAAAATAAATACTGTTTAGTTGGTACGATCGTCTCCCAGTATAAAAAAGATCGATCGCACTCCCATCTCATCCATAATTTTATCGATAAACATCATGCCGATTGCCAACATGAAGAACTGTGACAATCTCTTGTTTATCATCAATTTCATAAATCACTCTATAATCACCGATACGGATGCGCCAACCTGCACAATTTTTTAATTTTAAACAACCTGGAGCTCTAGGATTTTCAGCTAAAGCTCGAATAGCATCCCGTACTAACTCATAAGCATCAATAGGCAGTTTTGCCAATTCTTTCTGAGCTACTCTGAGTATAAATAGAGGCTCTTTCGGGTTAATGGGGAAAAATGTTCATAAATGTTACAAACCAGGGAACGGTGCGTTAGGCACGGGAATTTATTGATGGATTGGAATGCTGAATTTATCGCCCGTGCCTAACACACCCTACGATTAAATAAGATT